>JACQYM010000111.1 GCA_016208225.1 Deltaproteobacteria bacterium
GCTCCTGGCCCGGCAGATCGCCGCGGCAATGCTCAATACCCCCTGGGGCAGCAGGGCCGCGGCGTAATAGGGCAGCAGGGCGGCTGCCTCGCCCGCCACCTGTGCCGGCAGAAACCAGAACAGCCGGGCCTGGGAGCCGAAGGCAATGCCGGCGAGCGACAGGGGGGTGGTGACCAGGCCGGCCAGAAGCAGCCCCTGGCGGGCGGTATGCCACATGGCGTGCAGGTCCCGGGCCCCGACGCTGCGGGCGATGATCGCCACGATTCCCACCCCCAGGCCATTGGCAAAAACGCTGAAGAAGAACAGGAGCTGACTGGCGAAGCCCACCGCTCCCTGGACCTCCGGCCGGAAAAGTCCGGCCACGTAGACATCGGTCAGGCCGACAGTGAACTGCAGGAACATGGTCAGGACCAGGGGCCAGGAAAGGACCCAGATTTCGGCCAAGCCGGTTTTCACGTCATGGGTGTTCATCAGGCAAATGTCAGTATAAGGGGGTGGCGGAGTTTATCGTGATGGATTCATAACGAGTTCGTCTTTTCTGGGAATACCAAAAAAAAGAATTGCTGCCCAGCATTCTTTCGGCGATGCGCGACCCTGAGCGCGGCCCATGCCGGCCATCGCGCATGGCCGGACCAGTGTGGCAAAATGTCGCGGCACCGCCGGGTAGGTATTGAAAACATTAAAAATAATTTGACTTCCCTGATTTTATAATGACACAATTTTTTGGCGAACGGGGAATGTCGGAGGAAACAACAACGGAGAATTCTTTATGAAAATCGATCTTGGCCCGGTGACCAGGCTGGAGGGGCATCTCAATGTGGAGACCACCATCAGCAACAATGTTGTTGAAGATGCCCGCTGCGTCGGCGACATGTTCAGAGGATTCGAGATTATTCTGCGCGGCCGGGACCCCCTGGATGCGCAGCAGATCACCCAGCGCATCTGCGGCGTCTGCCCTTATGCCCATGCCATTGCCTCGTCCTATGCCCAGGAGAGCGCCTATCATCTCAAAGTGCCGGCCAATGGCCGCATTCTGCATAATCTGATCCAGGGCGCCAATCATCTCTATGACTACCTGCTCCATTTTTACCAGCTTTCCGCCCTCGATTTTGTCGATATTACCGCGGTTCTGCACTACAAGGGGGCTGATCATGACCTGGTGAAGGTGAAGGAATGGGTGAAGGCCGAAATGGCCTCGGGCAAGCCCTATCCGGCGGCGCCGTTTCTGCCCCGTTTGTCCGGCCGGTATGTGGATGATGCGGAGGTGAACATCGGGGCGCTCAAGCATTATCTGGAGGCCATGGAGCTGCAGAAAAAGGCGAATCGGGCCTCCGCCATTTTCGGCGGGAAATTCCCCCACGCCACCGCCATTTTTCCGGGGGGCTGCACCCAGAACGCCGAGATCGATCTGATTGTCTCCTACCAGTCGCTGATCGTGGAGGTGCGGGATTTCATTCACCGCAAATATATTCCCGACCTGGTTGCCGTGGCCGGGGCGTTTCCCGAGTATTGGGAGATCGGGCGCAGCAAGGGGGATTTCATGTCATTCGGACTGCTGCCGCTGGAGCCCGGCCCTGACAGCCGCCGGCTTTTTGCCCCAGGCATCCTGGCGGACGGCAAGGTCGCGCCGGTGGATTTCAGCGCCATTACCGAGGAGGTGAAATATGCCAGATACTCTTCCCCCTCCGGCCTGCACATCAGGGACGGCGAACTTGTCCCGGAGCCGGGCAAGGCTTCGGCCTATTCATGGGTGAAGGCGCCCCGCTATAATGGGCGGATGGTGGAAGTGGGGGCCGCGGCCAGGGTGCTGGTAGACTATCACCAGGGCAATAACGAGCAGGTCAAAAAACTTGTCGATCATTTTGCCGGCGTGGCAAACATCACCCCTGACATGCTCAATTCCGTGCTCGGCAGGCATCTGAGCCGTGCCATCTGCGCGGCGGTGATCGCCGATTTCGTGCTGGCCGAATGCGAACGGATCGAACCGGGCAAACCCTGCGGGGCGGAGATCATGATCCCGGCCGGCGGCGAAGGATATGGCGCCACCGAGGCGTCCAGGGGCGCCCTGCTCCATTACATCCGTTTGCAGGACCATAAAATCGAAAAGTATGAATGCGTGGTGCCGACCACCTGGAACTGTTCCCCCCGGGATGACAAAGGCAATCCCGGCGCCCTTGAATCCGCCCTCATCGGCACCAGGGTGGAAAACCCGGAGGAACAGATTGAATCCGTCCGCATTGTGCATTCCTTTGATCCCTGCCTGGCCTGCGCCGTGCATTGATTGATAAAGGCAAGAGTAATGCCGCCCCAGGCGGCGTGACATGCGAAGGAGCAAAAATATGCTTGATCGACGGGAGTTTGTCAAACTGGCTGCCGGCTTGAGTGCGGCCTTCGGGGTCGGCAGTCTGCCGGAGCCGGTTGCCGCCGCCTTGAAAAAGATCGACCCGGCCGCGATTCCCCGGCTTCTCTATCTGCAGGGGCAGTCATGCACGGGCTGTTCCATTTCCCTGCTGCAGGCGGAATCACCCTCGCCGTTGACCATGATCACCGATTACTCGCAGCTCGCCTTTCATACCGATCTCTCCGCCACTTCCGGTCGGCAGTCAATTGAACTCATCGAGAAATTTATTTCGGGCCAGGCGGGGCCATACATCCTGGCTCTGGAGGGCGCCATTCCTTACGCCATGCCGGAGGCCTGCGTCATCGGCCGCACGCCCCTTGCCGACTATCTCAAGCAGGCGGCCGCTACCATGACGGCGGCGGTGGCCATCGGTTCCTGCGCCTGTGACGGCGGCATCCCCGGCGCCGAAGGCAACCTGACCGGCGCCGTGGGATTGCGGGAATTCTTCGCCAGAAACAAGATCGACAAAACGGTGGTGAGCATCAGGGGCTGTTCCGTGCATCCCGACTGGGTATGGCACACCATCGTCCATCTGGTGAAAATCGGTCTGCCGGAATTGACCGAGGCCGGTTCGCCCAGCCGTTTCTTTGCCCGCTCCATCCACGAAACCTGTTCCCGGTATCACGATTTCCAGCAGGAAATCTTCGCCGAAAAACTGGGCGACAAGGGGTGCCTTTTCAAACTCGGCTGTCTCGGCCCGCAAACCCTGGCGGACTGTGCCTCCCGCTGGTGGAACGGCGGGCAGACCTATTGTATTGACACCAACGCGCCCTGCATCGGCTGCGCCTCACCACTGTTTGCCCGGGCAAAGAATATGCCTTTTTACAGAACAAACCGGTTGGGATAAGACGAGGAGATACTGAGATGGCTATGAGACGGTCAGCAGGCATGCCGATAACCATGAAGCTGGTGATTGCCGTGGTTTCCGTGCTTTTTGCAGCACTTGCCGCCGGCACAATTTTTTTGACCGGGTATGTGAAAAAGGAGATGACCAGCGCCTACATGGAGTCGGTGAAGACCCTTGCCATATCCCTGCAGCAGGGGGTCACGGATTCGCTGGAGAGGGGGCAGATGAAAAATTTCCAGAAGCTGCTGCTGAACCAGAAAAAAATAGCGGGCGTGATCGATGTGTCCCTGTATGACCGGCAGCTGGTGGTCAACCTCTCCTCCTCCGGCGATGCCATGAGAGGCAAGTCGCTGGCGCAGGAGCTGCAGGCTGAGGTGAACGCCGCCTCTGATCCGGTGTGGAAGGTCGGCGCCTCGGATGTGCGGATTTACATCCCGCAGATCGTCACCCCGGATTGCATGCGCTGCCATCCGACCTGGAAGGAGAAGGAGCATGGCGGGGTCATTGCCCTCACATTTGACCTGACGCCGCTGCATGCCTCCCTGTCCAAGCAGAAAATAATGCTGAGCATCGGCAGCGCCGTGCTCCTGCTGCTGATCAGCGGCATCATTTTCATGCTGGCCCGTTCCGTCACCAATCCCGTGGTTCAGATGACCCAGGCCATGGAGCGGCTGGCGGCCGGCGACATCAACGTCACCATCCCCGCCCGGGAGAGAGGCGACGAGATCGGCAAAATGGCCGACGCGGTCCGGGTTTTTAAGGAAAACGCCATTGAAAGGCAGCGGCTGGAGATGGAACATGAGGAAAACAAACGGCGCGCGGAGCAGGAAAAAATCAAACTGATGAACAGAATGGCCGATGATTTTGAATCAACCATCGGCAGCCTGATCCGCGATGTTTCCGCGGCGGTGGCCGACATGGAAGAAACGGCAAAGGTCATGTCCGGCAACGCGGAGCAGGCCAGGAAGAAATCAAACGATGCGGCGGTGTCGGCCCAGGAGACCTCCGCCAATGTGCTCAGTGTCGCCTCCTCCACGGAAGAGCTGTCCGGCTCCATTGGCGAGATACACCATCAGGTTGATCAGTCGGCCGGCATCTCCCGCAAGGCGGTGGAAAAAGCGGAACGGTCAAACCAGCTGGTGGGAAGTCTGGCCGAGTCGTCCCAGAAAATCGGCGAAGTGGTCAAGTTAATCAAGGATGTTGCCGGACAGACCAACCTGCTGGCTTTGAACGCCACCATCGAGGCGGCCAGGGCCGGCGAAGCGGGCAAGGGCTTTACCGTGGTGGCCAACGAGGTCAAGGAACTGGCCAAACAGACAACCATAGCCACCATGGAGATCAGCGACCAGATCAGCGGCATCCGGAATGCGACCAATGATGCGGTGGCGGCGATTCAGGATATCTGCACCACCATTGCCGAACTGAGCGGTATTGCCGCGGCGATTTCGGGCTCGGTGGAAGACCAGGGCAATGTGACGCAGAGAATTGCCCAGAGCACCCAGCAGGCGGCCATGGCCACCCAGGATGTGTCGAAAAATATTTCCGTGGTGGCCGGGGCGACGGAAGAGACGGGCGACGCTGCTTTCCGGGTGTTGGGCGCTGCCTCCGAATTATCGAAAAAGGTCGGCATGCTGCACCGGGAAGTGGAAAGTTTCCTCCAGCAGATCCGGGTATCGTAAACAGGATATTGGGGCGGATGCGGCGCGCGCATCCGCCGGCCGCAATAGTGGGGAAAAGTTCTTACCTGCCGGTTTTTATGGGAAATATGATCGGCATAACTTCTTGCCACCGGCAAAGGTGATATGGTACAAGGAGTGTGGTGTTCGGGATTCGAGTATAGGGCATCTTGAATAATTGCCTTTTCGTCCGATCTCTGTGTCACAGCGAAAATGAAAAATGCTCACATATACCTAAATATGCGGAGTTTACACCCTCTTGGGTGCTTTTTCATTTCCACTGTTCCTTGATCTCGGCCGAAAATTCTAATTATTCAAGACACCCTGTAGATGATGGCATAATAAAAGCAGCCGGCTTCTTCGGTGCCCCTGCTTCCCTCGAATCCGCGCCATGTACCTGCCGATTTTCACCCTTGAGTATACGCGCATCCGTCTCCGGTTTCGATTTTATGGCGCGTGGGTCAATCAGTCGGCTGAATCCGTACGGTGAGAATATTGAAGAGTGAAAAGCTCCCGGGTGTTTCGCCTAAAAAAAGGCGCAACATGGCACCCAAAAAGACCGCCAAAGAAAGATTACAAGAGTTCTGGAATATATTTGCAAAAGATGACGATGTGCTGGTTGTCATCAGCGCCGACCCTGATTCCATAGCAAGCGCTCTGGCAGTCAAACGACTGTTGCGGTACCGCGTGAAAAGTGTCACCATCGGCTATCTCAATGAGATCAGGCGATTGAGCAATCTGGCCATGATTGATCTCCTGAAGATTCAGGCCGAACGGATGAAGGTTCTCAAGTCCGACCGGTTTAATAAATACGTTATTATCGACTCCCAGCCCTGTCACAATCCCGGCTTTGAGGAGATACAATACAGCGCGGTGATTGATCACCATCCGGTAACCCAGGGATGGAAGGCTGATTTCGTCGATATCCGGCCCGATTATGGCGCCACCGCCTCCATGATGGTGGAATATATGCGGGCCGCGGAAATGAAGCCTTCGGTGGCCCTGGCGACCGCGCTGTTTTATGCCATCAAGGTTGATACCCAGAATTTCGAGAAAAAGGCGCTGCTGGCCGATGCCATTTCCTTCCGCTATCTCTTTAATATCGCCAACCAGAACCTGGTGCGCAAAATTGAACTGAGCGAATTGCGGATATCGGAGTTGAACTATTTCAAAACCGCCTTCGCGGAAATGAAAATCAGCAAGAACCGGCTTTATGCCCATGTGGGCCGGGTGCGCACCCCCGACGTGCTGGTGATTATCGCCGATTTTTTCAAGCGGGTGCATGAGGTGGCCTGGGTTTTTGTCTCGGGCATCCATGGGGAAAAGCTGGTGGTCATCTTCCGCTGTGACGGGTACAAGAAAAATGCCGGCATCCTGGCCGCCAAGACCTTCGGCCAGATGGGTGCGGCCGGGGGCCACCGGGAATCGGCCCGGGCCGAGGTTCCCCTGAAAAATCTGGCCAAACCGGACCAGGATTTCACCACCAGGACATTGCGCCGCCTCACCAGTCGGCATTTGTAGTTGGTCTGGTTGGTCTGGCTTCAACCCTGCGTGATAGAAATTTTGCGTGTCATCTTGCGGTAGTAGGAGCGGGCCATGCCCGCAGCCAGACTGACAAAACTGTTTTTCTTCCTGACTTCTCCCTTGCCTTTGACCAATAAGACCAGTTAGACTAGTTGGACCAGTAAGACCAATAAGACCAACAAGACCAATAAGACCAACATGAAACTGAAACCGAAAACACTGGCGATGATCCTGGCGGGCGGAAGGGTTGATGAACTCAATGTCCTGACCTATTACCGTCCCAAATCAGCCGTGCCCTTCGGCGGCTTTGCCCGGATCATCGATTTTTCCCTGAGCAATCTCATGCAGGCCGGACTGGAGCGGGTCGCCATCCTCAGCCAGTATCGCAGCTACTCCCTGATCAACCACATCGGCATCGGCGCTGCCTGGGATATGATCGGCAAATACCGGAGCGTCTCCATCCTGCCCCCTTCCACCGGCCACGGCCATACCTCGTGGTACAAGGGCTCGGCTGATGCGGTTTTTCAGAACGTCGATTTCATCCATTACCATGATCCGCAGGAGGTGCTCAGCCTGTCCGGCGACAATGTCTAC
>JACQYM010000027.1 GCA_016208225.1 Deltaproteobacteria bacterium
GAGGTGGGTGCTCTCCTGGGGCGGCATGGCCCGGGTCCTGGCACCGCCGGAACTGGCTGATGACATCCAAAAAGAGCTTGAACTGGCGTTGGGCAATTATGATTGTCTCGTAGAAAGGCGGTAAATGGCGACCGGATGGCTAAACATAAAAGTTTTGCGACGCCATCAATTATGGAGGCACTGATGGGAAAAGAGATCATCAGACTGGTTGAAACAGACATCACCGCCCTGGCGGTGGATGCCATTGTCAATGCGGCGAACAATTCCCTGCTGGGCGGCGGCGGGGTGGACGGCGCCATTCACCGCGCCGCGGGACCGGGACTGCTGGCGGAATGCCGGACCCTGCACGGCTGCCCCACGGGTGGAGCAAAGATTACCAAAGGCTACAACCTGCCTGCCCGCTTTGTCATCCACACCGTCGGCCCCATCTGGCAAGGCGGCAATCATGACGAGGCCCAGCTGCTGAGAAGCTGCTACCACAACACCTTCGCCCTGGTGGAAGCGCAGCATATCACCACCATCGCCTTTCCGGCCATCAGTACCGGCGCCTACGGCTATCCGGCCATGGAGGCGGCCTGCATCGCCGTGCGGGAAACCCTGGCCGCGGCAGAACGCATCACCTTTTTACAGCAGGTCATTTTCGTCTGTTTCAATATCGGCACCAGAAGAGCGTATGAGGAGGCATTGCAATGACGGACTCCCTCACCCCGGACGACCGGCTTATTGCCTGGATGACTGATATCCGCCGGGAAATCCACCAATACCCGGAACTGAGCCTGCGGGAATTCCGCACCGCCGATTTTGTGGCAACAAAACTTGCTGAACTGGGCATCTCCTGCACAAAGGGCATTGCCGGCACCGGCATCATGGCAGTCATCGGCGAAAACGGCTCCGGCGTGCCAGCCGTTGCCCTGCGCGCTGATATGGATGCCCTGCCGATCACGGAACAAACAGGACTCCCCTTTGCCTCAAAAAATGAGGGCGTCATGCATGCCTGCGGCCATGACGGCCATATGGCCATGCTGCTCGGCGCCGCCGCGCTGTTGAAGAAAGAGCCGAAACTGCCGGGCCGGGTCGTTCTTCTCTTTCAGCCGGCTGAAGAGGATGAAGGGGGAGCGGAAAAAATGATTGCTGAAGGGGTACTGGCGGGGGTGCAGGCCATCTTCGGCGGCCATATTGAGCGACATAATGCGCTAGGCGAGATCGCCGTGCAGCCGGGCCTTATCTGCGCCTTTACCGATGAGTTCACGATCATCATCCGAGGGCCAGGCGGACATGCCGCCAAACCCCATGAAAGCGTGGACTGCATCGTTGCCGCTTCTTTTCTGGTGGCAAACATCCAGACCCTGGTTTCCAGGGAAACAAACCCGGTTTACCCGGCGGTGGTTACAGTGGGCAAAATCAACGGCGGCACCGCCTCAAACGTCATTGCCGACCGGGTGGTGCTGGAAGGAACCATCCGCACCACGGATATTGCGGCGCGGGAAAAAATCTTTACAGGTCTCACGCGCATGGTGGAAGCCGTGCAGAATCTCTTTAACGCCCGGACCGAGTTGCAGCTGACTACCGGCTACCCGCCGGTGATCAATGACCCGGTGATTTCAGAAACGGCGCGGCAGGCCGCCTTGCGCGCTGTCGGCGAAAAAGGGGTGAAAACCCAGCCCCACCCGAGCCTTGGCGGAGAGGATTTTTCCTTTTTCCTCAAACATGTGCCGGGCTGCTTTGCCCGTCTCGGAGCCGGCCGGCCGGATCTTCCCCATGCCAATGCCCACAGCTCCACCTTTGATTTCGACGAACGGGTCCTGCCCATCGGCGCCGAATATTTTGCCCGCTGCGCCCTCCTCTTCCTGCAGCAGGCTTCGCAAGGCTTCCCGGCAACTTAATTTACCACGGAGAACACAGAGCACACAGAGACAACAAGCTGTATAAAAAATGTTTTCTCTGTGATCTCTGTGCACTCTGTGGTGAAAATCAGTTTAGTAGGTCGGCATACCTATGCCGACTCTGACCTGTCAGGTAAGGTTTACCGATCTACAAATAAAACGTCGTGAGATACTTGACACGACACTACTAGCATGGAACATTATTTGCCTCGTATTTCCCGTAGGTTGGGTTAGCGAAGCGTAACCCAACGCCAAAGGTGCCCTCTGGTGTTGGGTTACGGCCAAACAACGGCCTAACCCTACCTACGAAGGTTTAAAGAGTTACAGGGTACAACAGCCTAACAGCCTAAGCAACCCCGGCACGCCGCAGGGAAACAATAGTCTCCAGATGATGGGTCTGGGGAAACATATCCACCATTTTCATCTTTTCCACCGCATACCCCTCCTGTTCAAGAAGCAGCAGGTCGCGGCACAGGGTCGCCGGATCGCAGGAGATATAGATGATCTGCGCAGCCCCGAGTTCGGGCAGTAGCGGGATGACCTCGGCACAACCCTGTCGTGGCGGATCGAGCAAAACAAGATCAAATTTCTCCCCGCCGTGCACAAGGTGCTCCGCACCCTCACGTGCTGCATGTTTAGAAAATGTGCAGTTGACCATCCCGTTTATTTTTGCATTACGTTCGGCACTGCGGATGGCTGACCGCTGCAGGTCCATGCCGACGACCGATGCAGCATGCCGGGCAATGGGCAGGGAAAAATTCCCCATGCCGCAGAACAGATCGAGGACTATATGGCCGGCATCAACCTTGGCCCACTCCAACACCAGGGCAATGAGATTCTCATTCTGCCCGCCATTCACCTGACAGAAGCCTCCGGGCTCAATCGTCATCTGCAGACGGTCATCATCCGGCAGGCTATGGGAGAAAAAAAGCAGGGATTGCGCATCGCGGCACTCCCGGCCCGGGAAAATATCCGCCATGCCCGAGCCTGTCGCCGCAACGACCACACTCTTGATATTGCCGTTTCCTCCTGCAATCTCTTCAAGGACTTTACGCTCCGCCGGCCGCAGTCTTCTCGACATATGGATGATAACGACAACCTTTTCCTCAACAGGGCTCAGCAGCAGTTCCACGGTATTGGCCAATCGGGAAATCTTATCAAACGACGAGCCATTGACCAGATAAGCAAGAACCTCATTCAGCCGCGGCCCGGCCAGCAGACAGGCGCTGATGGGCTCAATCTCATGGGACTGGTGGCGGTGAAAGCCGACTTCCCCGTTTTTGCCCACATGCATTCTGATGCGCTGGCGGTAATGAAATGCTTGCGGTGAAGGTAAGGGAGGGGTGAGAAACAGGCTGCTGTCCGCTCGAAGGGGAGAGCGCTCGATCTGCTCCAGCAGGATCTGATTTTTCAGCTCCGCCTGGCGCTCAAAGTGCACATACTGAAAATCGCATCCTCCGCAGCGGGAAAAGTGCGGGCAAGGGGGATTGATACGATCCGGTGAAGGCTGCAGGATTTTTACAACTCGGGCCTCGACATAGTTCTTTTTGTTACTGATCGGCCGCACCGTCACCTCCTCGCCGGGCAGCACCTGCGGCACCAAAACCACCTTGCCGTCCGAAAGGCGGCCCAGTCCGCTGCCGCCGATCACCAGTTTTTCAATTTTTACTTGAATATTACCAGCACGCCGGAGGGCACTTCGGGAGGAACTCCATCACGGGTCAAAGTGAGCAGTCGCTTGCGTGCGCCGGGGTAAATTTCGCCTGCCGCCATAAGAGCACGCAGCTCACGGGTAGCGGTTGCCGGATCACTGGCATCGACGCAGACCTGGATCAGTTCCAGCCCGTCGGCCGGCCCCCGGGCCAGGAAATCCACCTCGTGGCCCGCCGGGGTGCGGACATAGGTGATGCTGTAACGCCGTCGTTCAAGTTCGATAAGCACCGCGTTTTCCAGTGCATGTCCTTGATTGCTGCGACCGCTTCGGTCATAGATTGGAATCAGACCATGATCAACGGGATAGACCTTGCGCGGGTTCACCATGCGCTGGCGCTCAGAGCTCGACTCCATCCAAACCAGGCGAACCAGGAAACAGTCCTCGATGTGGGTAAGCAGTTGGTGCACAGTATCACGGGAGATGGCCACCCCCTGACTTTTTAAGGCGGCATGGAACTTCTCGACGCTGAACGGGCTGGCGGCGTTGCCTAAGAGATGCCGCACCAGCCAACGCAGGCCGGTCACGTTGCTGACGGCGTGGCGTTCGACCACGTCGCGGAGGATGGCCACGTCCACGTAGTCGTGGAGGAACCGGAAC
>JACQYM010000028.1 GCA_016208225.1 Deltaproteobacteria bacterium
ACAGCCGGGGACGGGGTGAAGGTGTTGACCTGACCAGCGAACTGCACAAAATACCGTTCGGCAAGGGGGAACTGCTGCGCGAAGGCAGCGATGTGCTGCTGCTGCCGGTGGGCAACCGGGTCTATCCGGCCCTGCAGGCGGCTGAGGGTCTCTTGAAGATCGGCATCAGTGCGGCGGTCATCAATCCCCGCTTTATCAATCCCCTAGACGGCGATCTGATCAGCGAATGGGCCGCCAGAACCGGCAAGGTCGTCACCGTGGAGGACAACGTGAAAAAAGGCGGCTTCGGCAGCGCGGTGCTTGAACTGCTGTGCAAACGGGGACTTACCGCCATTCCGGTTCGCCTGCTCGGCATTCCCGACCGCTTTATCGAACATGGCAGCCAGGAGATCCTGCGCCATAACACCAAGATTGACACCCCGGCCATCATCAGCAGCGCCTTAGAACTTGTCGGCAGATGAAACTGCATCGCAGCGGCAATAAACCAGCGCCCCCCTTTTTGTGGGCCTTTACCACCTATTTCGCCGAAGGGTTGCCGTATATCCTGATCAGGAACCTCTCCACCTTTTTCTTCCGGGCGAGCGGCGCAAGCCTTGAGGCCACCGGCCTCACCTCTCTCTACGGGCTGCCCTGGATCATAAAATTTCTGTGGGCTCCCTATCTGGATTCCTATGGCACGAAGCGAAAATGGCTCCTCGTCTCCCAGGGGCTGCTGGCATGTTTTTTTGGTCTGATCGCCCTGCTCACGCGATTTTCCGCCGGGTCCCTGCCGCTGATCGCCCTGCTCTTTTTCATGGCAAGTTTTGTGGCTGCCAACCACGATACGGCCATTGACGGCTACTACCTGGAGGCGCTGTCTGTGGAAGAGCAGGCCCGGTTTGTCGGCTACCGGGTCATGGCCTACAGAATCGCCATGATGTTCGGCACCGGGGTCATCGTCACCCTGGGTTCAAAAATCGGCTGGCTGCCCGCTTTCGGCCTGTCAGCTTTTGTTCTCGTCCTGCTCTACTTTTTTCATCTCCTCTTTCTTCCTGCCTGTGAACAGGAAAAAGAATCGATCCACAAACTGGCCCGGCAGGTTTTCACCGCCCGCTTTATTTTCTTTTCCGCTCTCCTCGCCCTCTTTTTTACGGCGCTGAACATCTGGCACAGGAACGGGGCACGGCCGGTGAACATCCCGTTCTCGGACCTGGTGGGCCTGCTGCTGCTCTTGTCGCTGCTGCTGCTTCTGCCCATGCGCAGGAAACTCATGGCCCGTATCCGGCAGCGTCCCGACTCCATTTTTGCCAAGGCATTTCTCTCGTTTATCGACCGGGACCAGATCGCGGTCATTCTTCTGTTCATCATCTGCGTCAGGGTCGGCGAGTTCACCCTGTCGTCCATGGTGGGACCGTTTTTTATCGATGTCGGGCTGAAGGAACATTATGGCTGGATCACCGGTGCCGTGGGGCTGCCCTGCTCAATCGTGGGGGCCATGGCAGGGGGCTGGCTGATATCGAGATACAGCCTGAAAAAGATGATCTGGCCTTTTCTGCTGGCCCAGAATCTGACCAACCTGACCTACATGCTGCTGGCTTTTCATCTGCTGCCCGCTGCCGGAGCAGGCGCCGTACCGCAGTCGGCGGCCACCCTGCACAACATCATGCTCATCTGCGGGGTAGCGGCCTTTGATCAGCTGGCCGGCGGCCTGGGCACCGCGGTGCTCATGACCTTTCTGATGGGGTTATGCAAAGCGGATTTCAAGGCGGCGCATTATGCCATCGGCACCGGCCTGATGAGTGTGGCCGGGGTCTATGCCGGCTCTTTCAGCGGATTTCTGGTGGAATGGTTCGGGTATGCCTGGTTTTTCGGGATCAGCTTCTGCTTTTCGCTTCCAGCCATGATTCTCATCACTTTTCTCCCATGGCTGGAAGCGAAAAAATCATAATCGTGCCCCGCGGTGCGGCTTTGCACCATTGCACGGCAATCGGATACTGCTCGAAGCTTTTTGACACTGGGAACGGGGGTTCAATCCTGAAGGAAAACACGCTGCTGAACGGCTAACAATCTTTGCGCAGCCGCATGGCCGGGGATTATTTTTTACCGCGGCTGTCCAACAGTTTAAGGATATCCTTGGTTATGTCGATCTCTTCGGTTGCATAGAGAAGGCCGGTGCGGGACTGCAATCCTTTCCGCGTGTTTTCAAAAATCATCGTGTAGTTTTCCTTCTTCCCGTAATCTGCGATCACCTCATGCAGATCTTTCAGGATGGGCTCCATGATCTTTTTTTCCAGCTGTTTCAGTTCGAACTGGGCATCGTCGGTCTTGAGCTTGAACTCCCTCATCTTCATCTGGTAGTCACGTTCCTTTTCCTCCAGGATATCCTTGCTCCAGACGGAACGTTTCTTTTCGACCTCAGCGCCGAGCGCTTCGAGGTCCTGCTGCTCTTTGCTGAATTTGTCCTGATATTCCTGAACCTTTCCCTGCAGCTGCTGCTGGGCGGTCTGGCCGGCTTTCGACTGGGTCAGCACATCCTGCAGGCTGATGGTGGCAACCTTCATTGCCCCGGCGGCTGCGAGCCCCTGAGCGGGGAAAATAAGAAGGCATAGCAGGCCAAAGACATAAGCATATTTCATTGTAGATAGAATTTTCATAAAATCTCCTAGTCCGCATTGCGGTTCGCCTGCACTCCAGGCTCATTAATGAAAAAGCCGGTAAAGACAAGAAGTCTTCCCGGCTTCGCAAATCACGAAACGAACAGTTTTTTACCGGATCACAAAATCATCCCTTCTATTCTGAGCCCAAGACATTTCATCATGTCCGAACAGGAGAGGTTTTTCCTCGCCATAGCTCACGGTATTCAATCTGTCGTCAGTAATGCCAAGATTCATCAAGTATTTTTTGGCGGTCTGGGCTCTTCTTTCGCCCAATGCCATATTGTACTCATTCGTGCCACGCTCGTCACAGTTCCCCTCAATGGCGATCATAACTTTACGATGGGCATTGAGGAAATCCGCATTGACTTCAATCCTTGATTTCTGGTCATCACGAATGTTTGATTTATCAAAGTCGAAATAAACGGGCAGCATGGGGCCATGCGTTCTGCCTTCGGAAATTTTTGCATTGGCAGCGCTATAGGGATCTGAATCAAGGGATTCAGCGGCTCCCATCTTATCGCCGACATCGACTTTGGGTTTTGCTACAGGGGCTACTTCAGCCATGGGTTTCTCCTCCGCAGGCACGGTCTTTTTGGCGCAACCGGCGGAGAGGAAAGAAACTGCTACCATTAAAGAGGCCACGGCACACATCCGAAATAAATTGCTTTTCATTATTTGTCTCCTTTCTCGACAAAAAAACTCCCAACTCAGTAAAACCTTTCTCTTAATCTCGAAGCAACTCTAACTACACGTGTAAAACTCATTTCTTTGTCTATTTTCTCAAAATCATTACTGATTTTACCTCGCTCCCCCTCCTGTGACGTCAAAAGTTATTCTGTATTTTTTCTGCCCTATTGCTCTCGCCTGATCTATTTTCTTGCAAAATTTATCATTTGAGTAAAAAATACAATTTAATACATGCGCTGTAACAATTTTCCATTATAACTCTATTATAAAAAAAAATGAACAAATATATAGCGACAAACCAATGGGGCACTTTTTTTGGGGTTACACAGAAAACCCTCGATACCGTATGGGGTAATCTCACGAATCCGGCCGGCGACTCGGTTATCTACATTTCCATGGAAATCGGGGCTGACCGGGATGTGTACCATCCCATAAAAAAAATGCTCCAGCAGACCGATATTGACAAAACCTCAACCAATCTGCTGCGCCATTTTGCCAAATTATACCTCAACGGTCCAGAAAAAATTCCTAATTACGGAGGAGGACTCGGCATTCTGGCCGGCGATACGCTGAAAAGTTTTGCCGACCTGAAAATTCCGGCCATTGCCGTCTCTCTGCTGTATCGCAAAGGCTACTTCTCCCAGCTTGTCGATTCCCGTCTCGGCCAGATTTCCACGGCAACCGACTGGTCGCCTGAAAACACCCCCACCCTTTATCTGATGAAAAATCCGGAATTTCCCGAGCTGCCCCTCGAAATCGAGGTGCCTTTTTATTACGGCCGGGACAGGGAGGTGCTGGCCAGAGCCCGGCTGTGGCTCAAGATGGAGGTAAGCGCCAACCTCGACTATTTCATCCCGGAAATTCTTCTCGACTACAGCATCCCCTCTTCCCCTGACTGGATCAGGCAGGTTTCCCAGAGTCTGTACGACAGCATATCAGATCAGGCCAAGGCCGTGCAGCGCCGCCTGCTCGGGGCCTCCATCGTCACCATCAAAAAAACCCTCGGCATCACCGCCAACACCATCCATCTCAATGAACAGCATGGCGTAGTGGTTGTGCTGAATCTGATTGCCGAGTGGCTTGCCGAAAAAATCGGCGCCAATTACCCGGTCAAGGCAACGGATGCGGACATTCTGCAGGCAGCGGACGAGGTGGCCAAACATCTTGTATTCACCATCCATACCCCGGTCAAGGCGGGTCACGACCGGTTCGACAAAAATATCATAAGCCAGATCGGCCATGCCTTTTGCAGCAGGATTCTGCATCTCCTTGCCCAGGATGATGAAAATCCAAACCAGTACAATTTCACCAAGCTTGCCATGCGCGTTAACCGCGCCACCAACAGCGTCAGCCGGCTGCATAAATGCGTCACCCAGAAGCAGTTCCCGCAGTTCGCCGACAAGATAACCGCCATTACCAACGGCGTGCATCATCTGACCTGGATCAGCGATGCCAAGGCAGCGCTGTATGACAGCTTTACCGAACTGAAAAACTGGCGGGAAGACCCTGCGGTCTTTGTCAATGCCGGCCTGCTCTTCACCTCCGAAGATTTCCGCGAAAACTTTGAACTGGCCTGGAAGGAAGATACGAAAAAGCTGATCAGTTACGTCAACAACATGCTTTCCCTACATCGCAAACAGATGCACGAAACATGGATCGACCCGCCCAACTACCTGTCAAACCTTGATGACGGCGAGCATGTCCTTGATCCCGCAGTCTTCACCGTCGGTTTTGCCCGGAGGTTTTCCACCTATAAACGGGCGGATCTGATTTTCGACGACATGGACAAACTGGCTGATATCATTGTCAGCCATAATTATCCGGTCAATTTTATCTATGCCGGCAAGGCGCATCCCTCTGACGAGCCGGGGAAATCAATCATCAAGCTGGTGCTTGATCTGCAGGATGATCTGTATATCAAAACAAACGGGCTGGGAAAACTCATTTTTATTCCCGGCTATGACATGGATATCGCCAAAATGATGGTTTCCGGCGCCCATGCCTGGCTGAACAGCCCGAAAAGACCGCTGGAGGCGAGCGGCACGAGCGGCATGAAGGCCGCCATGAACGGCATACCCAATATCAGCACCATGGACGGCTGGTGGGTGGAGGGATACCATGAGGGCAAAACCGGCTGGAAATTCGGCTATGAAGCGGATATTGACACCGCCTGCCTGAGCGAAGCTCCGTCCACCCTGCTCTACGAACAGGACTCCGCCGCGTTTTACGAGCTTTTCCCTGAAATACTCGCCGCCTTTTATGAAACCGATCTCCGCTCCCGATATATCGACAAATGCATCTACAACCTGCAGCTGAACTGCCCCATCTTCAATACCCATCGCATGGCGGCGGAATATGCCAAACGCTACAATCTGCAGCTGCCGGATCCGGTGGCCAAAAGACTGCAGAAGCTGCGCAATATTTATCAGAGCGACGTGTAAAAAAAGTAAAAGTGCCTAAAGTACTTAAAATGCCTAAAGTACTTGAAGTTGCGGTACTTTAAGTGCTTCAAGTATTTTAGGCACCGATTCTCTAAAGTTTTCTCCGGATCTTCCGATCCGCTCTATATCGCTACCACAAACGAGCCCATCCGGAGGAAACCCATGACCAGTCCCATCCAGCAGAACAATGCCGCGTCCTGTCTCCAATCGTCCCGCCTGTCCGCATCCATGCTGCAGAAAGGGTATGGCAGCTACCAGGAGGCCCTGGCCGAGCGCAGCGCCGCCAACATCTCCCTCACCACGGCCGAGGGGGATGTGGTGGTCATATCCAACAATCAGGCGCAGGCCTATTCTGTTGCCGCGGAAAGATGGTCCACCCCCCTGCAGCAGGGCATGAATTTTACCGCAACAGCCTTGAATTCTTCATCCTTCAATCTGGCGGTCAGCGGCGATCTCAGTGAAGAGGAACTGGCGGATATCCAGAATCTGCTCACCGATCTGTCCGCCATTGCCGGCAGTTTTTTCAGCGGCGACCTGGGCCAGGCCATGGATGAGGCGATGAACATCGGGGACATGGGCTCCATTGCCCAGCTTTCCGCCTCTTTCAGCTATACGGCCAAATGGACCGCCTCCGCCCAGATGACGGATTATCATCCGCTGCCGACCGCAGGGGATCAGGCCGGCAACGGCCTGGAGGATATTTTCGCCACACTTCCGGAAGTCATTGATCAGGCCCGCACCGATGAGCTGAAATACGCCGAAATGCTGCAGGCCCAGTGGCAGCAGATCAAGAGTTTCCTTGATGCCAAAGAAACGGAGGAGGTGGCGCCGCAGGATTCCCCCGTTGCCAGGGAACAGCATATGCCGGCGGCCCGCCAGCTGATGTCCAGAATAGAGGAAACAGTGGCCAGGCATCCGCGGCTGGCGCCGTTCAGTCTGCCCCTGGTGCACGAGGCCATTGACAAGGAGACGGAGAACGGGCGGCACCCGGCGCTGTTTGGCCGGAAAAATATGCTGAAAGACAATTTCCTGCAGGAGCTGAATAAATGGATGTACGCCGTCTGATCTGATCCACCGGGCCGCGGCGCCTTATTAATTATTTAGTGCCGTCGGCTGCTGCCCGTCATTTTCCGGGTCCGATACTTTTGACTTTTTCCCCGTGATTTTTTATAGTCAGTTCCATGTGGAATTCAAAAGATGTTTACTATATTTCGGACAGCACCGGCATTCTGGTCACCAATCTGGGCCAGGCCCTGACCTGCCAGTTTCCTGAAATCAACTTTGTCGAAGAGAGTTATCCTTTTGTCCCGATCATCACGGAAGCCAGGGAAATCGTCAAAACAATCCTGAAACGCTCCGCCGGCAGACGACCGCTGGTCTTCATCTCGGTAATGGACCCGGAAATCCGGCAGATCTTCGACAACCCCGAGGTCGAATTCTTTGATATTTTCGGCTCCCTGCTGGATGATCTCGAACATTCCCTGGAATCAAAGGCCTTACGGGTACCGGGATTTTCGCATCACATGGACGGCATGGAGATGGGGAAAAGGGTCGAGGCCATTCATTACTGCCTGGATCATGACGACGGCACCAAGACCTATGAATACGGCGAGGCGGATATCATCCTGCTCGGCGTCTCCCGGGCCGGAAAAACGCCGGTCAGCGTCTATCTGGCCACCCAGATGGGCTATAAGGCGGCCAATTTCCCCCTGACCACCGAATACCTGAACCAATACAAGCTGCCCCCCTCATTGAAAGCTGTGGCAAAACGGCTGGTGGGGCTCACCACTTCCCCGGAATTTCTGAGCAGTGTCAGGGAAAAACGCTATCCGGGAAGTAAATACGCCAAAATATCCACCTGCCGGGAAGAAATTGAACAGGCCGAAGAGATCTACCGCCGCAACGGCATCCCCAGCGTCTCTTCCTCAGGAAAATCGATAGAGGAAATCGCCATGCAGATCTGCCAGGTGGTCTTTCTGCCGAAGAAAAAAGTCACGCTGCGGCCGTAAGGACTGTTCGCAATAACACGATTATCCCGCATCTCGTCGCAGTTCCCGCGCCAGCCCGTTTTTCCAAGCCGAATCTTGAGTTTTCCGGTCCGGATCAGCGGTGGAAAAACAGTGCTTTTTTTGATCTTTTCTGCTATGTGCATGAGTTGCCGGGTGACCCCATTGTTTTCCCCATGTTTTCTCCCCTTTACCATATATTCCGTTTTTTATTTTATATCCTATGATTACTATTAATAACCTCTCCATTCAATATGGCGCCAAACACCTGTTTAAAAACATATCGGGCCGCATCAACAGCCGGGACCGCATCGGACTGGTGGGCGTCAACGGCGCCGGCAAATCCACCCTGCTGAAAATTCTTGCCGGCGTATCGGAAACAGACCCCGGCGTGGTCAGCAGGTCAAAGCAGGTCACCTGCGGCTATCTTCCCCAGGAGATCGCGGGTCTTGATCTGGAAAAATCCCTCTATGATGAGGCGGAAAGCGCTTTTGCCCCGCTGCTGGCCAAACAGCAGGAACTGGATGAGATCAATATACGGCTCGGCGCCACCCGGGAAAACGAAACGGCCAACCGTGATCTTCTGCAGCGCCAGGGCGAACTGCAGCACCTGCTGGACCATTCCAACATATTCCGCATCAAGGCGACCATCGAGAAAGTTCTTACCGGCCTGGGTTTCAAGGAGGGCGATTTTTGCAGAGAGTGCCACTCCTTCAGCGGCGGCTGGCTGATGCGCCTGATGCTCGCCAAACAACTGCTTGCCGCGCCCACCTATCTCTTTCTTGATGAACCGACCAACCATCTTGATATCGAATCATTGACCTGGCTGGAAGAATTTCTCCTCTCCTATCCGGGCGCCCTGATCATCGTCTCCCATGACCGGGCCTTTCTGGACAACATGACGGCCATCACCTGGGAGCTGAGCCTGGGCAATCTTACCATTTACAAGGGCAATTACTCCACCTACGTCAAGGAAAAGGAACTGCGGCTGCAGATTCAGCGTTCCGCCTATGCCAACCAGCAGGCCATGATCGACCAGACCAAACGTTTTGTCGACCGGTTCCGGGCGAAATCGACCAAGGCCAAACAGGTGCAGAGCAGGATGCGGCAGCTGGAAAAAATGGATATCATCGAACTCGAAGACACCGAGCAGAAAATCTCCTTCCGCTTCCCCCCTGCCCCGGCCAGCGGCCGTCTGGCCATTGCCGTGACCGATCTCTGCAAGAGTTATGACGGTAAGCAGGTTTTCACGAAAATCGACTTTGAGCTGATGCGCGGCGACAAGATGGCCATCGTCGGCGTCAACGGCGCCGGCAAGTCGACCCTGGTGAAAATCCTGGCCGGTCTGACCCCGGCCGACGGCGGCGCCATCCGGTTGGGGCACAACATTTCTCTCTCCTATTTCGGCCAGCATCAGGCCCAGGAATTGTCCCCCGGCTACACCGTGCTGGAAACCCTGAACCAGATTGAAGCGGAAAAAACGGTCACCCAGACGAGGTCGCTGCTGGGCGCCTTCCTGTTCCGCGGCGATGATGTGGACAAAAAGGTGCAGGTGCTGTCCGGCGGTGAAAAAAGCCGGCTGGCCCTGGCCAAGATGATCGCCACCCCGGCAAACCTGCTCATCATGGACGAACCCACCAACCACCTGGACATGATGTCCCAGGAAATTCTGCAGGACGCCCTGGCCCAGTATGACGGCACCATCATCATCGTCAGCCATAACCGTTATTTCCTCGATCATTTTGTCAACAAGGTGCTGGAGATAAAAAACGGCAAGGCCACCCTGTTTGACGGGAACCTGACCTATTATCTGGAAAAAACCGCCAGGGACCGGCAACACGCGGCGGCTGTTGAAACCGCGCCTGCGGCACCGCAGAACGGGGCCGCCACCGCGGCCAAGGGGAAAAAGGCGCGGCAGGAACAGGCGCGCCTCAGAGTGGAAAAAAACAGCCTGCTGCGGCCCTATCTGGTAAAAATAAAAGAAACGGAACAGGAAATCGAAAAGCTGGAAGCCGTCAAAGCGGACCTGGAAGTCAGGCTGGCTGACCCCGAGCTATACAAGGACCAGGATGCCTTTACCGCCAAGAGCAAGGAATATGCCGCCGTCGAACGACGGCTTGTCCGTTGTTATCAGCAATGGGAAACAAACCAGGCGAAGGTGGAAGAGCTGGAAAGCTCCCTCCTCCCCTAACCAGAGCACACCCCAAGGACGCAAATGTGCAGCAACCGGCTTGAATGTTTACCATTTTCCAGCAACAAAATTTCCGCCCCCTGTTTTTTTTGAATAACCATTCATTTTATTCACGAAAATGATGACATCTTCTTGACCGGCAAAGAATTTGCCAGTAATGTCGTAGCGGTGTCCTCAGGAGTCCATGGGAGAAAAAGCACAGATCTCCATGGACGAAAATTTATGAATAAAAAAAAATAAAACGCCTTCAAAAAAACTGAACACCTGAATATCACTGGAGGAATAAAATGAAAAAGGTATTGAAAAACGGGTTTCTGGCTTTTAGTTTTTCCGTCTTGTTTGCCACAGCTCCGTTGGCGCTGGCCTCAGACGGGGGGAATGCGCACGGCGGCGGCCACGGTGGGGCCAGCCAGCCGGAAACAACTGCCAGCGAAACAATGAAAGCAGTCATTGAAGGCAACGATACATTTAAAATGCACCATGACAGCCACTATTTCGATGCGTTCCAGGACAGCCAGATCCCCGTCCTGACTGTGGTCACCTGTTCCGACTCCCGTGTTCATACCAATCTTTTCGGTTTTGTGCCGGACAACAATATCTTCATGGTCAGGAATATCGGCAATCAGGTGGTCAACTCCCAGGGTTCCGTTGATTACGGCATCCGGCACCTGCCCACCAAAGTCCTTCTGATTCTGGGCCATTCCGGCTGCGGCGCGATCAAGGCGGCCATGGGGGATTATTCCGGAGAAAGCAGCGGCATCAAAAAGGAACTTGACCCGCTGAAACCGGTGATTGCCCAGGATGACGGAGCGGGCGAATTCAAGGAACGCTGGGTCAAGAATATCGAACGCAATGTCGATTATCAGGTTGACTATTCCATGAAGCTGTATGAAGAGAAGATCAGCCATGGGGATGTGGTCATCGTCGGCGCGGTCTATGATTTTAACGATATTTACGGCCAGGGCCGCGGCTCGCTGATCATCACCAATATCAACGGCGAAAAATCACCGAATATGATCATGCAGCACCCGGTATTGAAAGATCTCTCCCGTGGTCCGGTCGTTACCCATGTGAGCAGCCGGGCCCAATAAACTCAGTATCAGCCCGAAGCTTTCCTGCCAGAAAACGCCCACAGAGGTGATGCAACCTCTGTGGGTACTTTTTTGAAAGCGGAGATATGATGATACGTTGCCTGCGACATGAACTTGAGGACCGTGAGGCCAGAAATCTTTCCCCTTTTGCCTGTCCCACCAAAAACAGCAAGGGAAGGCGGCGGCCCGAAGAGGAGTGCCCGGTACGCCTGGCCTTTCAACGCGACCGGGACAGGATCATCCACTCCAGAACCTTCCGCCGCCTGACCCATAAAACCCAGGTATTCCTGGCCCCCACCGGCGACCATTACCGCACCCGGCTGACCCATGCCCTGGAGGTGGCGCAGATCGCCAGGACCATCGGCGTTGCCCTGCGGTTGAACGGCCATCTCATCGAGGCCATTGCCCTGGGTCATGACCTTGGTCATACCCCCTTCGGCCATGCCGGGGAATCGGTGTTGAACGAGCTGCATCCGGGCGGCTTCAAGCATTACGAACAGAGTCTGCGGGTTGTGGATGTGCTGGAAAACAAGGGCCAGGGGCTTAACCTGAGCCATGAGGTGCGGGACGGCATCCTGAAGCACTCCAAGGGCCGCAAGGACATTCTGCCCGATGATCTCTCCGAACTGCCTGAAACCCTGGAGGGACAGGTGGTGCGCGTGGCTGACATCCTGGCCTATGTCAATCACGACCTTGACGATGCCATCCGGGCCGGGCTGGTTGAGGAAAAGGATATGCTCGGCCACATCAGGGCCAACCTGGGCGAAACCAACTCCCAGCGCATCAGCGCCATGGTCAATGATCTGATCATGAAAACCATTGATGCGGGAGAATCGCGGCTGGTCATGAGTCCCCCCATTCTTGAGGCAACTTCCGATCTGCGCAACTTTCTGTTTGAAAATGTCTATCAGACCAATTGCATCCACAGCGAATTCATCAAGGCGATGAAGATCATCCGCGATCTTTACTATTATTTCATGGAAGAGGATGTGAAGCTGCCCAGTGGCGCCATCTGGGAAGCAACCACCGCCTATGGCGAGCAGACGGAACGGCCGCGCAAAGTCTGTGATTTCATTGCCGGCATGACCGATCGCTACGCCCTGGATCTCTACACAAATATTTTCTTTCCCAAACGCTGGAGTGTACGGTAGAGTGGGGTAGTTTTTTTCATGTAACACTCCGGAAGTCAGAAGGCAGAATTCAGCAGTCAGTAGAAGAACCGGAAAACGTCACCTCTTTCCTGGCAAGGAATGATAGGCATAGTAATGCTTTATGCAGGGTCCATTGCATCGCCGGATTGCACTTGGTATTCCGAATTCCAACTCCTGACTCCTGCCCCCTGGATTCAACCCCTGAGTAGTTACTTTTTCATTTCAATTCCATTATTCCGGCCAAATGCGCCGGCGTGTGAATAAAAGAGTACGAGCATGACAAAAAAAGCAGACAAGACGGATGCCGGCGAGTTGCTGGCCAAAGCCTACGAATTTGCCGATGTTGAAAAAAAATGGTACGCGGAGTGGCAGAAGCAGAAAAAATTCCGGGCCACCATGGATGAGACGCGCCCCTCATTTTCCATTGTCATCCCCCCTCCCAATGTCACCGGCGTTCTTCATGTCGGCCATGCCTTGAACAATACCATGCAGGATGTGCTGGTGCGCTACAAGCGCATGCAGGGCTGCAACACCCTCTGGGTGCCCGGCACCGATCATGCCGGCATCGCCACCCAGAATGTGGTGGAGCGCCAGCTTGCCTCGGAAGCCCTCACCCGCCATGATGTGGGACGGGACAAGTTCATTGAACGGGTGTGGCAATGGAAGGCCCAGTCGGGCGGTCAGATCATCAACCAGCTGAAGCGGCTGGGCTGCTCCTGTGACTGGGAACGGGAACGTTTCACCATGGATGAAGGGCTGTCCCGGGCGGTGCGCACCGTTTTCACCCGGCTTTACCGGGAAGGACTGATTTACCGGGGAGATTATATCATCAACTGGTGTCCCCGCTGCCATACGGCCCTGGCCGACCTGGAAGTCGAGCATGAAGCCACCGACGGCAAGCTCTACAAGATCAGGTATCCCTATGCCACGGGCCACGGCGCCATTGTCGTCGCCACGACCCGGCCCGAAACCATGCTCGGCGATACCGGGGTTGCCGTGCATCCGGATGACGAGCGCTACTCCTCGCTGCCGGAGAACGCCGTGATCCTGCCGCTGGTCAACCGCAAGATTCCCGTTGTCTTTGACGACCAGGTGGAACGGGAATTCGGCACCGGCGCCCTGAAGGTGACGCCGGCCCATGATTTAAATGACTTTGAGATTGCCCGGCGCCACGATCTGCCGTGCATCAAGGTCATGGATGACCACGGCCGCATGAATGTGGAAGCCGGCCCCTATGCCGGTCTCGACCGCTTCGAGTGCCGCAAAAAGATCGTCGAGGACCTGCGGGATCAGGGTTTTCTGGAGGGGATCGAGGATTACCAGCACGGGGTCGGCCACTGTTACCGGTGCGGCACCGTCATTGAGCCCTATCTGTCGAAACAGTGGTTTGTCTCGGTCAAGCCCCTGGCGGCCAAGGCCATTGACGCGGTCAAAAACGGCGACATCAGGATACATCCCAAAACCTGGGAAAACACCTATTTCGACTGGATGTACAATATCCGCGACTGGTGTATTTCCCGCCAGATCTGGTGGGGCCACCAGATCCCGGCCTGGACCTGCGAGGCATGCGGCGAGCTGACGGTCAGCGAAACCGATCCGCCGCACTGCCCGAAATGCGGTTCCGGACAGCTGCTGCAGGAAACGGATGTCCTGGACACCTGGTTCAGTTCCGCCCTCTGGCCTTTTTCCACCCTGGGCTGGCCGGACGAGACCACGGAACTCAAATTCTTCTACCCCACCTCCGTGCTCATCACCAGTTTTGACATCCTGTTCTTCTGGGTTTCCCGCATGATCATGATGGGCATTCACTTCATGGGCGAAGTGCCGTTCAGGGACGTTTACCTGCATGCCCTGGTGCGCGACGCCCAGGGTCAGAAGATGAGCAAATCCAAAGGCAATGTCATGGACCCGCTGCTGGTCATGGACAAGTTCGGCACCGACGCCCTGCGTTTCACCATGACCGCCTTTGCCGCCCAGGGCCGGGACATCCGGCTCTCCGAGGAGAGGATCGAGGGATACCGTTACTTCATCAACAAGATCTGGAACGCCAGCCGCTTCGCCCTGATGCATATCAGCGACTGCGATCCCGCCATAACCCGCGACCTGACCACGGAAGGGCTCGGCCTGGCCCATCGCTGGATACTCTCCCGGCTGAACCGCACCATCGCGGAGGTGCACCGCTCCTTCACCGACTACCGCTTCAATGACGCCGCTTCCGCCATGTACCAGTTTGTCTGGCATGAATTCTGCGACTGGTATCTGGAGCTGATCAAACCGGAACTTTTCAGCGAGGAGGCGGAGACCAAACAGCGGGCCAGGGCTGTGCTGCTGACGGTGCTGGAAGCGGTCATCAAACTGCTGCACCCGGTGATCCCTTTTGTCACCGAAGAAATCTGGCACGTTCTGCCCGGTGAACGGCAGAGCATCATGACCGAACCGTATCCCGAGGAAAATGCCGCCTGGCACGACCCGGAGGCGGAGGCGACAGCCCAGCTCGTCATGGGCATCATCGGCGGCATCCGCAATATCCGCAGCGAGATGCAGATTCACCCCTCGGCCCGGATCGAGGCGATCGTCATCTGTCATGACCAGCTGCGAAAAAGCAGAATAGAAGGGCATGGCGCCGCCATCAAGGGTCTGACCAGAACCGATTCCCTCACCGTCCGGAGCGAAGGGCACGGGCCAAAGGGGGCCGCCTCCTATCTCTTTGAAGATATTGAAATCTTCGTGCCGCTGGCCGGGCTGATTGATGTTGCCAGGGAACTTGACAAGCTGGCCAAGGAAGAGGCGAAAATCGAAAAACAGCTGCGCCAGAGCCAGGGCAAACTGGCCAACGAAAAATTCATGAATAATGCCCCGGCGGATGTGGTGCGCAAGGAACAGGAGGCGGTGACAACTCTTGCGGCCACCATGCGCAAAATCGAGGAGAGCAGAAAACGGCTGCAGGAAATCGGCGGCTGAAGGGCATTGGCAGGGACAACTGCCTAGAATCAGTTCACCACAGAGCGCACAGAGAAATAATTATTTTTAAGGGCGGTTCGCGAACCGCCCCTACCGTGTGCTCTGTGGTGAAAACATCTTTTTTTATTTATGGGCCGATTCCGCCATGGCGTTCATTGCCCGGGCAGGATTTTGCTCAACCTTCTGTAGAATTTCACTTACCTTGGCATCGGGCAGCCAGTCAACCTTGCCGGTTGACACATCGTACATGGCGCCGACAACCTTTGCCTTGCCGCTTTTCACCATTTCACGGGTGGCGGGACTTGTCATGAACAGATCCTCAATGCCCTGCCAGATATTTTCTTCGATGCCGAAAGGAACGAGATCAGCGCCGTGTTTGTCCGGATGGGCGGCCTGCGCCTTTTTCACCGCCGGGATGATATTGTCAACCAGGGGCGGAATGTTCCGTTCCAGGGCATGGCCATGGCCTTCAACTTCGCCGGTTACCGCCGTGACCGCGCCGCACTGGGTATGGCCCAGCACCACCAGCACCGGGGTATTGACATGGGCCAGTCCATATTCGATGGAGCCCGCCTCGTCGACATCCACCACATTGCCGGCCACCCTGACCACAAAGATATCCATGACGCCCGCGTCAAATATCCGCTCCACCGGCACCCTGGAATCGGAACAGGAGATGACCGTGGCATAGGCATGGTCACCCTGGTTTTCCTTGCCGGCCTGGATGAGGCGATTTGTATCGCTGTGGGGATGAATGGACTTGTTGGCCACAAAGCGGGCATTGCCCTCCTGCAGCATCTTCACGGTTGCATCGGGACTCGGCTTGTGAGCGGTGGTGCCGCTGGCATTCGCCTGCACAGCTGTGGCCGCCAGCAGACAGCAGCCCAGCACGAGCGATTTGAACATCTTCTTCATTTGACAATCCTCCCATTGTAAAGTGGATACAAAAAAGGCCAATGAATGGCCATTCATTCAAAATGAATTTTCATATTCTTTTTTTTGTTAGCTTGTCAAGGCAAAAAAAATATGGCGGCACAAACATGAGAATTTCTGGTATGCTGGCAACCTCTTGTCCGGATTTATCGTTAGGGAGGGAAAGGCAAGAGAAAAAGGCATCAGGCAAAAGACAGAAGTTAGGAGTAAGGAGAGAAAAGCAGGTGTGCGATCCGCGGTTCCCAATCCGCAATCCGCAATCCGCAATCCGCATTCCGCAATCCGCGTTCCGCGTTCCGCGTTCCGCAATCGAGAATCCCAGCTGGAGGAGAGAGATTTGTTTCGGAATCATTTTTGGTTATCAATACCAGTTCTGACGACATCTCTGCTGCTTCTGGCCGCCGACAGCCGGGGCCAGGGCGGCTACCAGGTGGATGCGGCAGCTGTCGTCAAGGCCCATAACACCATCCGTGGCAAGGTCGGCTCACCCAGGATGAAATGGTCGGAGAAACTTGAGGCCAAGGCAATCAAGCGTATCAAGGTGTTGCAGAACAACGGCTGCTTCATGAAGCACGACGGGCCCGGAGAAAATCTGTACTGGGCAAGCGCCCTCAAGACGGCAAACAAGAAAAACTCCTTTGGCCAGTGGATCTGGCACCGGTCCGTGCAGGATATCAGTGAAAGTGAGGTTGTCTACAGCTGGGCCGATGAAAAAAAATGGTATTCCAATGAGAATGGCGTCTGCCGCGCCCCGATCGGTGAAACCTGCGGCCATTACACGCAAATCGTCTGGGAGGAAACCGTCGAGGTGGGATGCAGCCGGGCGGTCTGCCAGGACAAATCCCAAGTCTGGCTCTGCCTCTACTCGCCGCCCGGCAACATTGTGGGGCAAAGACCTTATTGAGGGATTGAGAAGTTAC
>JACQYM010000014.1 GCA_016208225.1 Deltaproteobacteria bacterium
GAAACGTAAAATGAGCAACTATCGTCTCCGCCCACGCGGAAGGATGAAGACCCAGATCATGAATATTGAAATAACGATCGCTCATGTTAAGTGAACGGTATTGAACCTAGACCTCGATTCATGCGCACTCACCTTGGCAAATTGCCTTCGCAACGATGATAAAGATTATTTGGAGGAGTTTGAGGTCATTCCAACCTGGTCATCACACATCTTTTCCCTTGGCGTAATGACACCTGTCAAAGTGCCAATCGAAGGGGTAACATACTGGCAACTCTATCTCCCCAGATTCCAAGCCCTCGTCAAAGTCGATCCTGGCCCTGGCGCATTGTGCTTGCAACCTCTTGCGATGTCCGATGGCACCAATCTCTGCATGTTGGAGAAAAATTTCACCGAGTTTAAAGAAACTGATATTGTCAAACAGATAGTTATTGAAAATATCAAGAAAAAAAATGATAAACGCCATAAAAAGTCACAAGTAATTCATTGAAAGGCCCTGCCGCTAAACTACATCAACGCCGCAACGGCCCGAACGGTACTCTTCGCCAGGCTGTTTTCGAGCAGAGCAGCATGTACTGTCTCGAGTGAAATATGCGTAAAGCCCGCCATTTTCCTTTTCAGCACCTCATAGGAACTCTGAAAATCGTTATACCTTGTGAAACCGCTGCCAGTGGGCATAAGGAGAAATTCCGACGAGAGATCGGCAATGGTCGCGCTCACCATCTCCTCGATGCGCTGTTCAAGCTCTTCCTGCGGCAACTCGAAAGGTCTGTTCATATGCCTTTTGTCCCTCCCGTTAAAAACGACATTCCTCTGCTTCACTTTCATAATCCATGAGGCTTTCATTCACGGTCAACCGCAGAAGCGGAAACTCTGCAAGCGAAAATGGCTCCTCAATGGCTGCCGGCTGCGGCAAAGACGCCACCTGTAGTCCCAGGAGCGACAATTTTTTCTGGACCGGCAGGGTTGCATCCCAACCATTCTTCAGGTTCCAGATGGCCATCCTGATCAAATGACCGAAGACGATGCAGCGGATATCCCCTTTCGTCGGCTGCAAACCTCCTTCCCGGAGTTTATCGAGATCGCCGGCTACAAGGAAAACGAATTCCTCGGTGGTTACCGCCAGCGTCCGGCGCGGGACACTTCCCGTTGAACGGCAGACAAAGACTGTGTCGACAACAGATGAGCCCGTACCGCTGATATGGATCGAGGCTCCCATTTCCGCCGGACAGGGAAGGGAGGCGGAACAGGTGAGGCCGGCGTCCAGAATGGCCACTGCCACGGGATAGTAGGCCTCCAGCTTGTTCCGGGCGATCTCGGTGGTGGAGGCCTCGCCCAACATGGTGAAAATCAGCTCAAGGCGGTCATGTGGTCACGCAGGTTGTCCGCAGGTTTGTCGAGGCTTTTGAAGGCCCTGTACTCGGCAGGTGTCATGCCGAAGGTGGCCCGGCTGATCTCGGCGGTGAGAATGGCATATTCCCGCTGCTCCTTGACCCCTCGTTTCTGCCATTCGCTGGTCAGTTCGTCCCGGATGGCGATGCCGCGCACCCGCTTTTCGATCCATTCGTCGCTGTACCCCTTGGCTTTGTATAGCTCCCGCATGCGTTTGGCGGCCAGCTCCGGGTTTTCGATCTCCTCCAGCCGTTCGTAGCCGACTCGGGCCAGCCAGAGCTTGAAGGGTTCGGCCTTGGGCGAGGGAATGGACTGAATGATGCGGAGCAGATTTTCGGTGTTGGCACAATTCGTTTTGCGTTTTTTACCATCAGGAGCAAGCAATTCAAGTGGGGTACAAATTGTACCCCACTTGGCATCAAGCTCAGGATCACGATGCCGCATCCGTTTGATATACTGCCGTGGATCTCTGCTGTCTGCCAGAACCTCGACGACATCGGCCAATGAAAACCACCACTGATGATTATGAAAAACCCTGCGGATTTCTTTTCCCTTAAACAGAGCCAGGCTCGTTTCCATATCTTCACCCCCTTCACTCTACACGATTTTTTCAAACATCAACTCGAAGGCATCCTCACCCTGGCCTCGAAATCAGTCACAATCCGGCAGCCCCCTTGACCTCGGCAATAGCCCAGCGGCCATAAGGCTTCTGGTTGTTGACTCCCGGCACCCAGCAGGTTTCCATGGCAGTCTTTTTCTCCTTGGTTATCCACGAGATACTTTTCGCCCAATGGCCCCCGCATAAAATTTTACCTCAGCAAAAAATGCGACTTTATCCAACTTATTCTTTCAGGTAATACCGCGAATTTATCCAACAATCAAGCACATATCCCTCGTTATGACATATCCCAACACACTCCCCTGACATCAGCGGAATTGTTATTTTCCCCTCACCCGACAAAATTGTCTGTCATCTTCATTTTTGTAACCTTTCCGACAAATGTACGGGTTTCCGGCAGGCCCCATGCATGCCCGACAAGGCTCGCTTCACATCGCAACATCCCGAAATAACTTCATTTTATTGCAAAAATCCCCCGGTGGCACAACGGTTGCTATGACAGGTAAGCAAACAGGACACGACAACCAGTGCGACAGGGTCGCATTCAGCCATTTTCCCAAGGACCATTATGGAAGCCATTGCCTTAAAAGAGAGAGAAAACCAGATCTACCGCAAGGGGGAAACACCCTTTGAGATTACCTGCAACAAGGACAGCCTGGCCGGGGCGGTGAGCCAGCGGGCCTGTGTCTTCTGCGGCTCCCGGGTGGTGCTCTATCCCATTGCCGATGCCCTGCATCTGGTGCACTGTCTATTCCACCTGCATCGTCGGCATCATCGGCGACGATCTGGAGGCGGTCTGCCGCAAGGTGACCGAGCAGAAAGGCATCCCGGTCATTCCCGTGCAGTCCGAAGGCTTCAAGGGCAACAAGCGCTCCGGCTACAAGGCGGCCTGCAATGCCATGTTCCGCTTGATCGGCACCGGCGACACGACAGGCATCAGCAAGCACAGCATCAATATCCTCGGCGACTTCAACCTGGCCGGCGAGATCTGGATGGTGCGCGAATATTTCCGGCGCATGGGCGTCGAGGTGGTGGCCAACATCACCGGCGACGGCCGCATCGACGACATCCGCCGGGCCCACGGCGCGGCCTTGAATGTCGTGCAGTGCTCCGGCGCCACCATGGATCTGGCCAACATGATGGAAGAGAAATACGGCACCCCCTCCATCCGTGTCTCCTATTTCGGCATCGAGGACATGTCCGAGGCCCTTTACGATGTGGCCCGTTTCTTTAAAGACCCGGAGATGATGGCCCGCACCAGCGAGCTGATCCAGGAGGAGGTACGCAAGATCCAGCCGGAACTGCAGAAATACAAGAAGGCGCTGACCGGCAAAAAGGCGGCCATTTACGTGGGCGGCTCCTTCAAGGCCTTTTCCCTGGTCAAGGCCTTCCGCCTCATCGGCATGGACGTGGTGATGGTCGGTTCCCAGACCGGCACGAAGGAGGATTATGAGGAGCTGGCCGAGATCACCGATCCGGGCACCATCATTGTCGATGACTCCAATCCCTTGGAACTCACCTCCTTTCTCATGGAAAAAGAGGTGGATGTGTTTGTCGGCGGGGTCAAGGAACGGCCCATCGCCTACAAGCTTGGCGTGGGCTTCTGCGACCACAACCATGAACGCAAGGAGGCGCTGGCAGGCTTTGCCGGTATGCTCAACTTTGCCCGGGAAGTCTATTCGTCGGTGATGAGCCCGGTGTGGAAATTCGTGCCGCGCAAAACGGCAGCGTTCCAACGTTTGAACGTTTCAGCGCTTGAACGTTAGAACGCTTGATCGCTGAAACGCTTGAACGTTGAAACGTCTGCAAAAGAGGAAACCCCATGACCAAGATGCCCAACTACATATCAACGACCAATGCCTGCAAGTTGTGCAAACCCCTGGGCGCGGCCCTGGCCTTTCGCGGCATTGAAGGCAGCGTCCCCTATCTGCACGGTTCGCAGGGCTGCGCCACCTATATGCGGCGCTACATCATCAGCCATTTTAACGAACCGATCGACATCGCCTCCTCTTCGCTCAGCGAAAAACACGCGGTCTACGGCGGGGCGGCCAATCTCAAACTCGGGCTGACCAATGTCACAAAAAAATACAAACCGCGGCTGATCGGCATCGCCACCACCTGCCTCACCGAGACCATCGGCGATGACGTGCCCATGATCCTGAAGGAATATGGCCGGGAAACCGCCGCTGCTGCCAGGCCGCTCTTGGTGAACGTCTCCACCCCGAGCTATTCCGGCACCCACATGGAAGGTTTCCACGCCGCCATCGCCGCGGTGGTGGACCAACTGGCCGAAAACCCTGGCGTCAGCGATACCGTCAACCTGCTGCCCGGTTTCGTCTCGTCGGCGGATTACCGTTATCTGGCCGAGATCATGGCTGACTTCGGCGTGAAGACGACCATGCTGCCCGATCTGTCGGAAACCCTGGACGGCCCGGCCCTGCTCGAATACGAAAAAATCCCCGGCGGCGGCACTCCGCTTGAAGCCATCAAAGGCATGGGCGGGGCCAAGGCCACCATCGAGTTCGGCCGCACCCTGGGCAGCAGCAAAACCGGCGGCAGCGTGCTGGCCCAGAAATTTGGCGTGGAAAACATGCGGCTCGGCCTGCCCTTGGGCATTGGCGAGACAGACCGCTTTTTTGCCGGCCTCCAGACAGTAACGGGCCTTGAAACTCCCTGGAAATACGCCATGGAACGGGGCCGGCTGGTGGACGCCTATGTGGATGCCCACAAATATGTGTTCGGCAAAAAGGCCATCATCTACGGGGAAGAGGATCTGGTGGTGGGACTCGCCGCTTTTCTGGCGGAAATCGGTGTGATGCCCATCCTGTGCGCCAGCGGGGGCCGAAGCGGCTCCTTTGCCGCGGCCATCGCCGCGGCCACCGAGGTTTCCCGATCCATGACCGCATAGGCGGCCAGCGCATTCTGCATCTCGGCTACCGGGGGGCGCAGCAGCTCTTTGACCTGGTGGTCAACAGCCTGATTGAAAAGAAGCAAAGCGATTCAGCCGTCGGCTACAGCTACATGTAGGAGAGGGGTTAAGCTTATTAGCTTATTAGCTGTTTAGCTGTTTAGCTGTTTAGCTGTTTAGCTGTTTAAAGAAAACATAATTACCCATTTATCAATATACAATTCCGGAGCTTGTCATGAAAAAAGACTACAGTCATCATCCCTGCTTCAACGCCAAGGTCAAGGGCCAGTTCGGCCGGGTGCATCTGCCGGTTGCCCCCAAATGCAACATCAAATGCAATTACTGCAACCGCAAATATGACTGTGTCAACGAGTCGCGGCCCGGCGTCACCAGCACCATTCTCACCCCGCAGCAGGCCCTCACCTATATGGACAGGGTGCTGGAAAAAGAACCGCGCATTTCCGTGGCCGGCATCGCCGGACCCGGCGATCCGTTTGCCAATGCCGAGGAGACCCTGGAAACCATGCGGCTGATCCGGGAAAGATACCCGCACATGATTCTCTGCCTGGCCAGCAACGGTATGAACCTGGCCCCCTATGTGGAGGCCCTGGCCGAGCTTGACGTTTCCCATGTCACGGTGACGGTGAACGGGGTTGATCCGGAGGTGACCAAAAACATCTACGGCTGGGTACGGGACGGCAACGTGGTCTACCGCGGCATCCAGGCGGCGGAGCTGATCCTGGCCCGGCATCTGCACGCCATCGCCAAGCTGAAAGAACATGATATCACGGTTAAAATAATCACCATTGCCATTCCGGGCATTAACGATCATCATATTGAGGAAGTGGCAAGCAAGATGGCGGAACTGGGGGCTGATCTCTTCAACTGCATGGCCATGTTCCCCAATGTGGACACCCCTTTTGCCGACATCCCGGAGCCGAGCAAGCAGAAGATGGCGACGCTGCGCAAAAAAGCGGAAAAATACCTGCCCCAG
>JACQYM010000015.1 GCA_016208225.1 Deltaproteobacteria bacterium
GATTTTATCTAATACTGTCATTCAGATGGCGCGTACCCAAGTTGCCTGCGGGCCTTTATGACCCTCGGCCACGCCAAAGGAAACGTCATCGCCTTCGGCAAGCTGATCCATGGCCAGATCCTTCAAGGCATTCTCATGAAAATAAATCTCCCGTCCGTCACTGGCCACAATAAAACCATAGGACTCATAGGGAGAAAGCCTTTTGATCTTGCCGAATCCCGAGCCGATTTCACCCGCGGCTTCGGGCACCTTACTGGTCTGCCGCCTTTTGCGCTGCAACTCCTTCAACTGCAGCCCCAGCGTATCAAAGGCCTCAACGAGCAACGGCGCTACCGAATCCCCCTTCCTCTTGACAACCACTGTATCGTTCGGAACACCCGTGACAAGGCGGACTTCATAGCCGCCCTGCTTATGGGAGGTAGTCTCCTCAATGGTTACACGCAGGTTGAGGATGAGTCCGGGATGGTGACGCATCAACCGTTCCTTCTCCTCCTCAATTCTATCCTGCCAAGATTTTCTTACTTCGAGATTACGGCCTTCAACCTTTAGTTCCATACATGTCCTCCATGAAAAATTCTGCCGTATCACCTGTCAATACGGCGATGGAACGTCCTTCCGGCCTCCGCAGCGGGGCCGGAAACACCGAGTAAATTTATGGTATCATATAATCTTTTTTGGCTCCACCATTCTCTCATGATTCCTTGTTTTTTCCGGCTGTGCGGCAAATCTGCGCCGCACCGCTTCCACCCGCTGCAACGAATCCGCGCAGCGTCCTTCACTGAGTTGCCCATCCTGCACCGCGGCCATTAATCTCGCATGGGCCAGACGCACTTTCTCATGGCCATGGCAGATCAGCATCATGTCAGCCCCGGCGGCAAAGGCCTGGAACGCGGCATCCGCCACGGATCTCTCATTTTCGATGGCCCCCATTTCCAGATCATCGGTGATGATCAGACCGGCAAACCCGAGTTCATTGCGCAGCAGATCCGTGAGAATATAGCGCGACAACGTTGCCGGCGTGGCGGCATCCAGGTTTTCATAGATGGTATGGGAGGTCATGATTGCCGCCACATCCGCCTCAATCGCCTTTTGAAACGGCACGAGATCAACCTTCCTGATCCCGGCTGCCGACCGGCTGACCACCGGCAGCTGCAGATGGGGATCAAGTTTTGCCGCGCCAAGGCCGGGGAAGTGCTTGCCGCAGGCAGCGACCCCACCGGCCTGCAAATTTCTGATCACCAGACTCCCCAGTCGCCCCACCGCCTGAGGATCGTCACCCAGTGATCGTTTTTCCATGAAAAATCCCTGGCCGGCGGGACAGACATCCAATACCGGGGCCAGATTCATATTAATCCCGGCCCCGGCCAGTTCCGCGGCGCATGTGGTGGCGTAGTCGGCAAGGGCGGCGGCAGGGTCGGCGGAGGCGGCAAGCTGCCGGGCATCGGCAAACTGCGTGAAAGGCAGAGGCAGACGGGCCACCGTCCCCCCTTCCTGGTCAATGGAAATCAACGGGACCGGCAAGTCATGCCGGGCGCACGCCTCTTTCAGATCAGCGCACAGTCGCCGCAGCTGGCCGGGACTCTCCACGTTGCGCCTGAACACGATAAAATTATTGAGCCCCAGCTCGGCAATCAGCCGCAGGGTGGATTCATCAATCTCCCTGCCGGGGATGCCCGCCATGATAAGCTGGCCCAGCTGCGTAAATTTTCCCATTACCGTTTCCACCTGTGAACGATGCCTGTAATTCAAAACTCAACTTCCTGAGTTTTCAATTATACGATTTTACAGTGAGTTACATGCAACAAACCTCGTACGGTTCGTCATGCCGGACTTGATCCGGCATCCAGAAACTCCAAGATACTGGATTCCGGCTTAAAACATGCCGGAATGACGACCGAAAATATTGCTATATAATTCACGATTTCAATCAGTTATGCCAGCTCAGAAAGTTTAATACAAAACTTAATATTTACCACGTCGAACACAGACCAACCAACTGTAATTTAGAAAATTTTCTTTGTGATCTCTGTGCGCTCTGTGGTGAAAATAATCTTTTCAACAAATCCGCATTCCGAAATCCGAAATCCGAAATTCAACAAATCCGCAATCAATCAATTCCCTGATAAACCACCGGATCAACCACTCCTGCTTCATGAAACCCTTTCAAACGCAGCTGGCACGCATCGCACCTGCCGCAGGCCCTTCCCTCCCCGTCCGGGTCATAGCAGCTGTGGGTCAGGCTGTAATCCACTCCCAGCTCCTTTCCTTTTAAAATAATCTCTTTTTTGGTCAAATGCATCAGCGGGGCGTGAATTTTATAACTCCGGCCGCTTTCCACCCCGGCCCGGGTGCCGAGCCGGGCCACCTTTTCAAAGGCGGCGAGGAATTCGGGCCGGCAATCGGGATAGCCGCTGTAATCGAGCACATTGATGCCGATGAAAATATCAAATGCGCCCAGCACCTCGGCCCAAGCCACGGCATGGGAAAGAAAGATGGTATTGCGGCCGGGCACATAGGTCACCGGGATGGATGAGGCGATCTCAGCCGCGCTGCGGTTTTTCGGCACCTCCAGCGGGCCGGTCAGGGCGGAGCCGCCGATCCTGTCAAGATCCAGAGAGAGGACAAGGTGGGCTGCCGCGCCCATGCGGCGGCCATTCTCCTTCGCCCGTTCAAGCTCGACGGCCTGGCGCTGACCATAGGAAAAGCTGAGGCAATAACAGCTGTACCCCTCCTGCGCCGCCATGGCCAGCACGGTGGTGGAGTCAAGGCCCCCGCTTAACAGGACAACGGCTTTCGGTGTTTCATGATTCATAGCAATTCCATCCCTTATCCTCAGCCCCTTACCCTGCCTTAACCCCTAAACCACTTAACCCCTATAATACCTACATCCGCACCGGCAACGCATGGGTCAAACGGATTTCCCGCGGCCCGACCAGGGCCTGATAGGCCAGCACCATAACCCCCTGTCCGGCAACCGTCGCCAGGGTCCTGGCATAGACCGGATCAATATGGACTGCCGGCGCAAAGCTTTCCCCGTCCATGCGCTGCACGCAGAAAAGAATGGCCGCCCCATGTCCCTGTGGGGCTAGTTCCGCCAGGGCCAACAGATGTTTCGTGCCGCGGCTGGTGACCGCATCCGGAAACATGGCTGTCTGCCCCTCGACCAGGGTGCAGTTCTTCACCTCCAGATAGATCTTTTCCGACCCGCGGTGCAACAGGAAATCGAGCCTGCTTTTTTCCGATACCCGCACCTCCGGCTGCACGCCGCTTACCCTGCCGAAATCCATCACGACGCCCTGGTCAATGGCTTCCCTGACCAGATGATTGCTGCGGGCGGTATTGACTCCGACCCAGAAGCCGTTCACCTGAATCATTTCCAGGGTAAGGGGATATTTGCGGGCAGAACTGTCTGAGCGTGATAACAGAACGGGATTGCCCTCGGCAAGACAACCGCGCATGCTGCCGGTATTGGGGCAGTGGGCGGTTACCTGGCTCCCGTCGGCCAGCGCCACATCAACAAGAAAACGTTTGTAGCGTTTTTTCAGCCTGCCGGGAAGGAGATTTTTAAATTTCATTGAAAGTTAGTGCCTAAAGTGCCTAAAGTGCCTAACGTGCCTAAAGTGCC
>JACQYM010000029.1 GCA_016208225.1 Deltaproteobacteria bacterium
CCCGACCTCCATGAGGTGCGTTTTGTGGCCAATTCCGTCATCACCACCAGAAAGATGATTGAAGAGCATCCCGACCTGGTGGCCGGATTCCGCAGCGCCTTGCTGACCGCCTGGCAGGAGGCCCTGGCCCCGGCCAATGCGGAAAAGACCATCGCCCTGGTGCATGCCTTCGACCCGAACACTCCGCCCGATGTCATCGCCAAACAGCTTGCCGCCACCCGGGAACTGATGCTGCCGGTAAACGGCAGATTCGGCCGGATCGACGTTGCCGCCTGGCAGCAGACCGAAAAAATCATGCTGGAGCAGGGAGTGATTGAAACTCCGGTGTCCGTCGAGAAGGCCCTGGTGCTTGATGCCCGGTAACCCTGCGGTTCGCGACTCCTAGTATTTTTCGAATTCGCTATCCAATTGATCGGTGATATCACCCATTTGCAGGTCATGGCCGTTTGCCTTCCTGGTATAGCCGATCGCCTTGGCGCGCTTCAGGTCTCGTGCGCCCTGCCTGGCGGGTGTTCTTCTCTCTACGGTATGCCTCATTGCTGTCGCCTGCGAATCGATCCTGAAAAAAGCGATGCTGCTCTGCAGCTGTTCCGCCTGGCTGGAAAGCTCTTCGGCGGTGGAGGACATCTCTTCCGAGGCAGAGGCATTCTGCTGGATCACCTGGTCCAGTTGCTGGATCGCCTTGTTGATCTGCTCGGCGCCCGAGTCCTGTTCCCGGCAGGAAGCGCTGATTTCCTGGACCAGTTCGGCGGTTTTCTGAATGTCTGGCACCATTTTATTCAGCATCTCGCCGGCCTTCTCGGCAACCTCCACGCTGGACGAAGAAAGCCCGGATATTTCGGCAGCCGCCTTCTGGCTCCGTTCGGCCAGTTTGCGCACCTCGGAGGCCACCACGGCAAACCCCTTGCCGTGCTCACCGGCCCGTGCCGCCTCTATGGCCGCGTTCAGGGCCAGCAGGTTGGTCTGCCGGGCGATCTCCTCGATGATGGAGATCTTCCCGGCGATCTGCTTCATGGCAGCCACTGTCTGGACCACGGCCTTTCCGCCCTCCTGGGCCACCGTGGCGGATGTGGCGGCGATTTTTTCCGTCTGGATGGCATTGTCGGCGTTCTGTTTGATGGTTTGATGTTGGACGACATCTCCTCCATGGAGGATGATGCCTCTTCCGCCGCTGCCGCCTGCTGGCTCGCTCCCTGGGACATCTGTTCGGCGCTGGCGGAAAGCTGCTGGCTCCCGGAAGCCACGTTGTCGGCAGCCGACTTTACTTCGCCGACCACGTCGTTCAGCTTCTGAATCATGGCATGCAGGGCAAGCATCAGTTCGTCTTCCGCTGAACGCTCCTTGATCTCAATCGTCAGATCGCCGCCGGCAATCAGCTTGGCGGCCTCGGAGATACTCCTGGTCGCCTGCACGGAGCTGTTGACCGCCTCGGCTATGGCATCGAAGGTCTGTTTTACTTCCCTGGTGTCAGCGTCGCAGGGCTCGGTGGCGAGAGCAAAGTTGACATCACCTTTTGCCAAGCGCCGCAGGCCGCTCACGAGTTTGGTGGTTTCATTCTCCTGGAAGTCGGCAATTTTCTTGGCCAGTCGAGCCGCCTTCTTCACCGCGGTCAGGTCCGTCACCACTTCGAAGGCGCCGATCACCTTGCCGCTCCTGTCCTTGATCGGCACGCCGGTGTACGTGATGTCAAGATCGACCCCGACCATCGGATGGGCATCGGTTTCCCCCTTGGCCTCAATGCCGCTGGAGATTGCCCGGTAGCAGGCGCAGTTTTGCGTCCTGCAGTCGCCGGTCCTGAAGTGCTCGTAGCATTTCGTCCCGGCCACCTGGGACGGGTTTTTCCCGCCGACTTTGGCGCCCAGCTCGTTCATATACAATACGTTGAAATCGTTATCAATAATCATGGCAGGCGCCGGCATGTTGTCCAGCAGAGCAACCAGCCGGGTAATTGTCGCGTTGACCCCTTCTACAATGGTGCGGAAATCCCCTTTGTGTTTTGCAGCGTCGGCGCGTATGGTAAGTTTTCCTTCGATTGCCGCATTGGCCAACATGCTGGTGTCGCCGACCATGGCTTTAATCGCTTCGACAGTGGTTTTGAGGTTCCGGGTGAGGAGATCCTTGTCCGATTTGATGTTGAACTCGACCTCCAGATCACCCACGGCAATCCTTTCAGCTACCTTGGCGGCCTCCTTGATGTTCGTGACCATTTTCTGGAAGGAATGGGCAAGCTTCCCCGTCTCATCCGCTGAATCAGAGCTTATCGCCACCTCAACATCCCCCAGGGCAAGGTCATCGGCGGCAGACATGATTTTTTTGATGCTCGCGCTGATCCTGGAGGAGACAACGTAGGCCAACAGGATGACTGCGCCGACGATGAAGAGGGTGGTTAACGCAATTTTCCAGCGCAGCGCCGCTATCTCCTTTTGCATGTCATCGACGTAGAGGCCGCTGCCGATCACCCAGCCCCAGGGCTGGTAAAGTTTGACGTAGGAAAATTTTTGTACGGCAGCGGTTGATCCGGGCTTTGGCCAGAGGTATTTCACGATGCCTTCTCCCTAGGCCTTGGCGACATTAACAAACTCGACAAAAACCGCCTTGCCGCTCGGATCTTTCATGCCCGACTGATCTTGACCGTCCAGTTCCGGCTTGATGGGATGCATGATAATTTTTGTGTTCAGATCATTGATCCAGAAATATTCGTTGTCGCCGTAGCGCATCAGCTTGATTCGTGCTTTTGCCCTTTGCTGGGCCTCTTCCAGGGTGAATTCGCCTTTCCTGGCCCTTTCGTCATATTCGGCGATCAGGCCAATGGGAAGTTCAACCACGGATTTCAGGGTGATTTCTCTCTCGGTCAGCACCTTTTTTTCCACATTGGGCAACAGATAGAAAAAATTAACCGCGGAGATGAGCAGAACCGTAGCAAGAGAAATGCTCATCACTTTTGCCGCTATGTTCCAGTCTTTAAATCGTAAGATTTTCAAGGGTCAGTCTCCTTAAACGGTTGAGGTCTTCTGTGGTGGTACCCCGTGGGAAACCCACGAATCGGTTTGCCGCACCTGTCACCGGCTGGCAGCCGGAGAGGATTGATCTCCCGGCGCCGCCTGCTGATCGGGCTTCTCGTGCATATTTCATCGACAATTACCGGGGGAACTTTAAAAAAGTTGTCGAATAATCACCTTTGCGGGGCGATTATCGGCGTTCCGCCGAGCAAAGAAAGCCGGTGCCCAGGGAAAAGAAGCAGCGATGACATAAGTTGATATCAGGCTCTATTTTTGTGATAGGAAAAGCAGATGAGTTCATATTCGGATAATGGAAATCGCGATATTAAGATGATACAATGATTTCCGGGAAGTCCGGCGGATCATAATTTCTGAGGGGAAGATCGCCGGGCGACGAAAATAACGAATCACCGCGGACTTTGCCGCATTGCACGCAACCTCTGCCGGAGAATTATCATGATCGATCCCGACAAGCAGAAAATCGAAGCGCAGGACATCCTTGGTGCGGATGAGTCCCCGGCAAGTCAGGAGCTGCTTGCGCTACGCCAGTCGCAAAGCCTGCTGCAGGGTTTGTTTGAGGCGATTCCCGGCCTGATCAATGTCCTGGATAAAAATCTTAACGTTGTCTACAGCAACTGGCATGACCATGATTATGTCAGCAAAGAGGAAAGGGCCAGCCAACCGAAATGTTATCGTGTTTTTCTCCACAAGGACAAACCGTGCCCGAACTGCCATGTGGGGGAAATATTTGCGACAGGTATTCCGCGCAAGGTGGAGGTCTTCAACAATGTTGACGGCGGTTGCAAGGAGGTCAGCACATTTCCGGTCTTCGACGAGGCCGGCCGGCCGCGCTATGTGGTGGAGCATGTCATTGACATCAGCGAGCGCAAGCAGGCGGAGGTGGCCCTTCGCGCCGAAAAGGAAAAACTGGAAACGGTCACGCGCAACATTGGGGTCGGACTGACCGTCATTGCCAGGGATTACCGGATTCAGTGGGCCAATCAGGTCCTCAAGGAAACTTTCGGGGATGTTGAGGGGAAAATCTGCTATGAAATCCTCAAGAGACGGGATCAGGTCTGTCCGCAATGCGGGGTGGAGCAGGTTTTCGTCACGGGCCGGGGGCCGGTTACCCATGAACAGAAAGGGATCGATACGCACGGCAACGAGGTGTGGGCCGAGATAATCGTCACGCCGCTCAAGGATGAAGCGGGGAATGTCACGGCCGCTTTGGAGGTTGTCGTGCCCATCAACGACCGCCGGCGGGCCGAGGAAGAGCGGAAGGAAATCGAAAAGCAGCTCCGGCAGGCGCAGAAGATGGAATCCGTGGGCACCCTGGCGGGCGGCATCGCCCATGACTTCAATAATATCCTGACCGTGGTTCTCGGGTATGCCGAAATGGTGCTGGGCGAACTCGATCCGGGCTGCAAAAACCGGGAGTTGCAGCAGGAGGTGGTCAAAGCCGGCCTCCGCGCCAGGGAACTGGTGAAACAGATTCTGACCTTCAGCCGCCAGGCCGAGCATGATTTCAAACCTCTGCAGTTGCAATATATCGTTAAGGAAACACTGAAAGTGTTGCGGGCCTCCATCCCCAGCACCGTTGAAATCCGCCAGGACATCGAGTCATGCGGCGGGGCCATACTTGCCGACCCGACCCAGATCCATCAGGTGCTGCTCAACCTCTGCACCAACGCCTACCACGCCATGCGGGACAAAGGAGGGGTGCTGACCGTGTCCCTGCGGGAGACCGTCATCAGCCCGGATGATCATCCCGGCGGATTTGAGATGCAATCCGGCAGGTATCTGGAGCTGTCCATCAGCGATACGGGTGTCGGCATCAGGCCAGAGGAGATGGAGAAAATCTTTGAACCATACTATACCACCAAACCGGTCAATGAGGGGACCGGGCTCGGGCTTTCGGTGGTCCATGGTATCGTCAGAAGCCACAGGGGACACATCACCGTCTCCAGCGAACCCGGCCAGGGCTCTGTTTTCCGGATCTGTTTCCCCTGCGTGGAGGACGTGGCCGAGACTGTCGCCATGCCGCCTGTCGAACCGCTGCCCGGCGGCACGGAACGCATCCTGGTGGTGGATGATGAGGAATTCGTCGTCAAGATGGAGCAAATGATCCTGGAAAATCTGGGCTACCGGGTAACCGCCACGACCAGCAGTATGATCGCCCTGCACGTCTTCACGCAGCATCCGGCTGCGTTCGATCTGCTCATCACGGACATGACCATGCCATGCATGACAGGCGACGAGCTGGCGCGCCGATGCCTGGACATCAGATCCGATATCCCGATTATCCTCTGTACCGGTTTCAATGCCCATATCAATGAAAAAACGGCAAAGGATATCGGCATCCGGGAATTTGCCATGAAACCTGTGGGCAAGAAGGATTTTGCCCTGATGGTGCGCCGGGCATTGCAGCAGCAGGAGGCGGTTGCCGTATCCTGAAAGGAAATGAACCAGGGAGAATATCCGCAAAAATCTATTTTTCACCACAGAGCACGGAAACAGAAAGGAGAACAGCCGGAATGAAAGCAGGATTTATCGGACTCGGTCACCTTGGCAAAGCAATAGCCGGCAGGCTTGCTGAACGTGAATACCCCCTTGTCGTCTGGAATAGAACAGCCGGGAGGGCGGCAGGATTACAGTGCAGTGAGGCTGACTCGCCCGGCGCCGTTGCCGGGCAGGCGGAAATCGTCTTTTTATGCCTGTTTGACAGCCAGGCGGTGCGCCAGGTTCTCACCGGCGGGCAGGGCCTGCTGTCCGGCAATGTGGCTGGGAAAATCATCATTGATCTGACCACCAACCATTTTGCCGATGTGGTCTCATTTCACGCCATATGCAAAGCGGCCGGCGCCTTTTATCTGGAAGCGCCCGTGCTGGGCAGCGTTGTGCCCGCCGCGCAGGGCAATTTGACCGTACTGGTCAGCGGTGACCGGTCCGCCTGCGAAAGGATCAGACCGGTACTGGAGGATATCGGCAAGAATATATTCTTCCTGGAAAAACCGGGGCTGGCCACAAGGATGAAACTCATCAACAACATGGTGCTGGGAAGTTTCATGGCCGCCATTGCCGAGGCCGTCTCCTTTGCGGAGCAGGTTGGCCTGGACAAAAAGGAGGTTGTGGAAATTCTGTCGGTCGGCGGGGGCAACTCCCTGGTCCTCAACGCCAAAAAGGCAAAACTGCTGGAGGAGGATTTTTCAACCCACTTCTCCAATGCCCTCATGTACAAGGATCTGCATTGCCTGATGGACCTGGCCTACAGCGAGAAAAAACCTCTTTTTACCGCTGCCGTGATCAAGGAGTTCTATGCCCAGGCCGTTGACCACGGGTTGGGCCAGGAGGATTTTTCTGCCATCTACAGGATATTCAATAAGAAGCGGGAAGAATGATAAAAATGACGCAATTCATTAATTTGCAATAAAAAAAGCCGCCTCGCAAGGCGACTTTTTTTATTGCAACTGTGAGAGTGCCATTTAAATTTTCCGTTACTTGCACTCTTTTCCCTGCCAGAGGGCCAGGGCCGCGCCGGTCGGGTCCATGATGACGCTGAACCAGCCGTACTCCGGGATCTCGGTCGGCTCCTTGCAGACCGTGGCACCCAGGGCTTTGGCCTTGCTGGTCGCCGCGGCCACATCGTCGACCAGGACGTATGCCAGCCAGTGGGAAGGGACCTCCGGCACGGGGTTCTTCATCATGCCGCCGCCGGTGCCATCGCCCACGTTGATCATCGTATAGTCCATGCCCGGTACGTCTTCCAGTTTCCAGTCGAACAGTTTCTGGTAGAAATCCTTGGCCCTGGCCACGTCGTTTGTCTCCAGTTCGATATGCACGAAAGGATTTGCCATGCTGCACCTCCATGATTCTTTTTTATAAAGTGAGCAAGCCCTCCACCATGGAGAGCTTGTCCATGCTGAAATTTTCGTTCAAAATGCGTTGCGCCGGGGAACGAGAAAAGGATCTATTTATATTTGATGAATGTGCCTTTCTCGTATTCCTCGAAGGCGATCTGCAGTTCCTCCTGGGTATTCATGACGATGGGGCCGTACCAGGCGACCGGTTCGCCGATCGGCTGCCCCGAGACCAGCAGAAAACGGACTGGCCGCTCCTGGGTGGTGATGGCCACGGCGTCGCCGTCCCCATAGAGGATGAGATTCTCGGCGCTGCAGGAGCAGGGCCGCTGCAGGTCGAAATAGTTGGTGCCCACCACCTCGTGGGCGTAGGCGTTCCGCTCCGGGTCGAAATACCCCGTCCCGTCCACCACGTAGGCGAAGGCCTTATGGCCGCGCCTGATCGGGTGGGTGAATGTCGTATCCGGCGGCACGGTCACGTCCAGGTACTCGGGATTGATGACCACGTCCCGCACCGGCCCCATCACCCCGGCAAGTTCGCCGCAGATCACCTTGGCCCGGATATCCCCCGGCAGGGTTACCTCCGGGATCTCCCCGGCCGTGATGCCGCGGTAGCGGGGGTCCATCATCTTGCGGGCCGCGGGAAGGTTCGCCCAGAACTGGAACCCCCACATCAGGCCGTCATCGTCGCCCCGCGGCATCTCCTGGTGGATGATGCCGCTGCCGGCGGTCATCCACTGCACGTCCCCCGATTCGATGACCCCCTTGTTGCCCATGCTGTCGCCGTGCTCCACCCGGCCGTGCAGGACATAGGTGATCGTCTCGATGCCCCGGTGCGGGTGCCAGGGGAATCCCAGAAAGCGAAGCAGTCGCAGCCGCTCCCCCAGAGCCGGGACTGTGTCGGAGACCAGAGAGGACGGCGGGCGTGGCAGGCGCACCGCCTGTGAATCGCTGTGTCAGCCGTGGTCCCGCGGTAGCAGCCTCCGTATTCGGCCACCGGCGACCAGTCGGGACTCACCGGGGGCAAAGGGGGTGCATGGGGAGCGAACCCGCCGCTGCCATGGACAATCTTCCCGCCCATGATGGTAAGCACCGCTTCGATCCCCTTGATCTCCTCCTCGGGAACGGTGAAGTAGTCCGCCGACAGCACCGCCAGGTCGGCAAACTGACCCGCTGCAATCCATCCTTTCTTTCCCTCGTCGCCGGAGAACCAGGAACTCCCTTCGGTGTAAAGCCTGAGCGCGGCGGTCCGGTCGAGGCGGTTTGCCTCGTCGTACAGCGGCATTCCCCCCATGGTCCTGCCGCTCACAAGCCAGTAGAGGGCGATCCAGGGGTTGTAGCTCGAAACCCTGGTGGCGTCCGTCCCGGCGCCGACTGGTATCCCCAACTCCAGCATCCTGGTGATGGGCGGGGTCCGCTGTGCCGCCTCGGCGCCATAGCGGGTCATGAAGTATTCTCCCTGGAACGCCATCCGGTCCTGGATGGCAATCCCTCCGCCCAGACGTTTCACCCGCTCCATGCTTTTTTCCGAGATGGTCTCGGCATGGTCGAAAAACCAGCGCAACCCCTGGAACGAAATTTCCCGGTCAACGTCTTCGAAGACGTCGAGGAAGCGGGAGATGGACTCGTCGTAAGTGGCGTGCAGGCGGAACGGCCAGCGTTTCGCTGCCAGCAGGCCGACCACCTTCTTCAGTTCTGCTTCCATCACCGGCAGCAGGTCGGGCCGCGGTTCCAGGAAGTCCTCGAAGTCGGCGGCGGAGAAGACCAGCATTTCGCCGGCGCCGTTCATCTTATAGACATCCCCTCCTTTCCCCGGTCCGGTCATGCCGATCCAGCGGGTAAAGTCGTCGTATTCCTCTTTTGGCTTCTGGGTAAAGAGGTTGTACGCAATACGCAGGGTCAGCTCATCTCTTGCCGCCAGCTGCTCGATGACCCGGTAATCATCGGGATAATTCTGGAAGCCGCCGCCCGCGTCGATGCAGCTGGTGATCCCCAGCCGGTTCAGCTCGCGCATGAAATGGCGGGTCGAGTTGACCTGATCGTCGAAATCGAGTTTCGGGCCCTTGGCCAGGCTGGCATAGAGGATAAGGGCATTCGGTTTGGCGATGAGGAGGCCGGTCGGATTCCCCTGCCGGTCCCGCTGGATCTGCCCGCCGGGGGGATTAGGGGTGTTTTTCGTGTAGCCCAGCGCCCGCAGCGCGGCTTTATTGATCATGGCCCGGGCATACAGATGCAGCACGAACACCGGAGTATCGGGTGCGACGGCATTGATCTCATCCAGGGTCGGCATCCGCTGTTCGGCGAACTGGAACTCCGTCCAGCTGCCGATCACCCGTACCCACTGGGGGGGAGGGGTGCGGCGGGCCTGCTCACGAAGCATCTCAAGCGCCAGTGACAGCGATGGGACGCCGTCCCAGCGCAGTTCCATGTTGAAGTTGAGGCCGCCGCGGATGACATGGATGTGCGAGTCGTTGAGACCGGGGATGACCCGCCGTCCCTGCAGGTCGATCCGCTTTGTTGTGGCATCGACGGTACCGAGCAGTTCTTCTCCGCCGACAGCCTTTATACGACCGCCGGTTATGGCAACGGCCGATACCTGCGGATGGGCGGGATCGAGGGTGGTAACGGCGCCGTTATGCAAAAGCAGCTCGGGGATGGTCATATTTTTACTCCCTGTGAGTTCTGTTTCAGCCACGGCTTGAGAATGCGCACCAGAACCGGCATGACGGCCCAGGTGAGCAGAATCACTATGCCGATGGATATGAGCAATGCCCGCAACGCCAGAGGCTGACCGCCGATGAGTGGCTGCAGCAGGCGCGGCACCAGCATGCTGACCGGCCAGACGCCGAGGACTGTGACGAGGGCCATCTTCCAGCGTGGAGGGGATGCCGGTATGTCCGGCGGGGCAAACCAGTACTCCAGGCCGCTCTCCAGTTGGTAGGACGGTTCGCTCTCTCTGAAGGGTTCGGCTTTTTTCAACAGTTCCAGGCGGATGTCCGATTCCTGCCAGGTGCGCAGGTGGCGGTAAGTATCGAAGCGAAAGATCACCACGTATTCGCCCGGTGTGATGCCCGGACGGATGACGTTGATACCCATATGGCCGGGAAAACGGAGGGCCGCGACCGAGATCTCGCGACGCCACGCCTCGAACTCAGGTTCGCACCCCTGCCGGACTCGCCAGGTGACGACGACCGTCAACGGGTCGCTTTCGTTTTCCGGGACTTCCATGACATTAACAACATGCCCCGCTGCGACTGGGCGGTGCGCCATGCACCATGGTGTAAGCGTACTCCACCCCCTGACCATAGGCGCCGCAGTGTTCCTTCACCGTAGCGAGAACGGCATCGTAGGTTTCTTTGCGGGCCCAGTCGCGCTGGTATTCGAGGAGAACCTGCAGGGCGGTCATCGGTACCGCTCCCGCCTGTTCGATGCGCCGCATGGCGGCGTTGTGGGCCGTGACCGTGGTGCCCCCCGAGGCATCCTCGACGGCGTACACTTCAAAGCCCGCCTGCAGCGCCTCCAGGGCGGGGAACGCCAGGCATACCTCGGTCCAGAGCGCGGCCATGATCAATTTCTTCCTGCCCGTGGCCTTGACGGCGGCAACGAATTTCTCGTCTTCCCAGGAGTTCATCGAGCTGCGTTCGATCGGTTGCTGGGCAGGGAAGATGTCCAGCAGCTGGGGCCACATGTTGCCGGAGAAGCCTTTCGACTCCACGGTGGTCAGGATGGCCGGCACCTTGAATATTTTGGCCGCCTTGGCCAGGAGAAGGACGTTGTTGAACAGGGTCTGCCGGTCGATATTGGCCACCCCGAAGACCATCTGCGGCTGGAAATCGATGAAGATAACAGCGGAATTCTGCGGATTGAGAAGTTCGGTATGGTTCATAATGTGATTCCTTCATATTGCTGCGGTTAGTAATGACACCCAATCTTTCACTTTTTTCGGTTTTACGCCTTGATGAATGCGAGCAGGTTCTCTTGCTATTTCTTCCGCCGGTAGTTCGCCGTCATGATTTCATGCCACTTGCCGTCATCGCCCAGGATATGCGATGTCAACACCCGGTGGCCGTCGTTCTTGAACTCGATCATGTCTCTGAACTTCGCCATCTTCCCCGCCGTTGTCATATCGGGACCCTCGCTATCAAGGGTCAGCACCTGTCTACCCTCATCGAGGCGGCCATCGTACACCCAGAGGTGGGGCATCATCGACCCGATCCATGTTCCCACGTACCGCCCCTTTTCCGGGTCATAGCCGAGAGTCATAACCGTCGTCGCGTCGCAGCCGCCGGGCATCTCGCCCTGGCCCTCGGCCAGAATCCAGAACCCCCCGAGCGACCGCACCCGCTCGGTGCCCTTGAAGTGTTCGGCCGGCTTCCCCGGTTCCATCGCCGCTTCGCCTTCGAAGGTCCACTCTCCGACAAGTTTCTGTAGCCACTGGTGTTCCTGCTGCGGTTCCGTTTCCATTGCTGCCTCCTGTGGGAATTTCAGATATTAAGACCTTGAAACAAAAAAAAAGTCGTTGCCTCGGGTGTGGGATTGCCATGAGACCGAAGGCCAAAGGCGAAATGATCCTGGTTATATATGTTACTCAACTTTCTGAGTTGTTGAATTATGCGATTTTACAATGAGTTGCATGATATAAGCAGCATGCAATCCGTCATGCCGGACTTGATCAGGCATCCAGCAAAAGCCAGGATACTGGATTCCGGCTAAAAACACCCCCGTCAAGCGGGGACTGAACTGAGTGCCGGAATGACGACCGGAAATATTGCAATATAATTCACGATTTCAATACGTTGTGCCAACTCGGAAAGTTTAATTTGTTGTTTGAGCAATGGTGGATGTTTCGCCATGTTCCGTCTCTGGCCGGCGTTACGCGGTGAATCCGCCGTCGATGGTCAGGCTGGCACCCGTCACGTAGCCGGCTTCGGAGCTGGCCAGATAGGCCACCAGGGAGGCGATCTCGTCGCCGGTGCCATACCGGGGCAACGCCATCAACTGGATCAGCATTTTGGCGAAATCGCTGGTAGCAGGGTTCATATCGGTGTCCACCGGACCGGGCTGCACGTTGTTAATGGTAATGCCGCGCGGTCCGAGGTCCCGGGCCAGGCCCTTGACCAGCCCCACCAGGGCCGCCTTGCTCATGGCATAGACGCCGCCGCCGGCAAAGGGCATGCGTTCGGCGTTGCAGCTGCCGATGTTGATGATGCGCCCGCCCGGCTGCATATGTTTCACCGCGGCCTGGGTGGCCACGAACACGGCGCGCACGTTCACCGCCAGGGTGTGGTCCAGATCTTCAAGGCGATAGTCGTCAAGGGGCGCGATGACGGCGATGCCGGCGCTGTTGACCAGAATGTCAATGCAGCCCAGCTCGCTCACGGTTTTCTCCACGGCCGCCACCACCGCCGCCGCGTCGGCGCTGTCGGCCTGGACCGCCAGGGCCTTTACCCCGAATGCCCGGGCCGCCTGCACCGTTTCGTCGGCTTTTGCCGGATTGCTGACATAGGTCAGGGCCACGTGTGCGCCTTCGCCGGCCAGACGCCTGACAATGGCCGCCCCGATGCCGCGGCTGCCGCCGGTTACCAATGCCCGTTTGTTTGCAAGTCGATGGTTCATATTGTTTCCTCCTGGTTTGCCCAGCGCTGTTGCGGCTCTTTCCGCCCGAAATCGGCAATGAGGATTGCGAAACAAGAGCCTGACCGGAATCTATAGCAATAATTTTGCCAGGCGGTGTAAAATGTGCGGTCTGGCTGACAATGCCGCGCCGGCATTGACAACAGGAAAGAAAAAGGGATACGGTGGTGAAAGAGAGAAAGAGTCTTTTTATCCTGTTCGGCGGGACAAATCCCTTGCCGCAGGACAGGGGAGCTGCTGGAGAAGGGGCGCAATGCTGATATGGGAGATTTTCGTGGCTTTTTGCCCGGAAAAAAATTTTTCCGTAAGGCATTAGAAGTGCATCAAACCATTTCAGCCACGCAAACCAGGAACAGACCGGCAGCGGCCAGGGTGTCGAAACCCATTGAAGGGTATCTTGAAATTATGATACTTCGCAGATGTTAGGGATGTGGCATGTTGAAGAGGTGTATTTCCCCGATCGATCGTTGATCAAACAAAACCGAAGGAGGGCACATGAAGTCAAAAGAACTCAAGAAGCTGCTTTCAGGCATCAGTGTTCTGAGTCTGCTGGCCGGCGCGGGCTGCGCTGCGACAGAGACCAGGGACGCCGCGGAAGTAAAACACCCCACTCCCGGCAGCATCCCCATGAATATGACCAGCTGAAGCGGGAGCGGCTGAGGCGGTCAGCCCGGTGCAGTTGGCACCGACAAAGAGAGCAAAGACAAGGGCGGCACCGATAAAAAGACCGAACCGCCAACAGCGGATCAGGGAACAGGAGGGAGTCAGGCCGTGCCTTGACCGAAGCGGATTTGCCACAGAGAGTACGAGAGATCACGAAGAGTTTACAGTTTACGGTTCAATGCCGTTCCTAACCGTAAACCGGTAACCGTAAACCGTAAACACAGCTCGATATATTCTGGACAGCAGAACTTTAATCCTGAAGTGGCTGAAAATGCGGGCTCTGTGCTCTCCGTGGTTGATTTCAACTTTTAAACAGTGCCGGGATGGCGGCCTGCAGCACCTCCTCGATGCGTTCGGCAAAGATGAATTCCATCTCCTGCCGCACATACTCAGGCAGGTCGTGCAGATCCATTTTGTTTTCCCGGGGCAGAATGACGCGATGGATATCGGCACGCCGGGCTGCCAGTACCTTGTCCTTGATGCCGCCCACCGGCAGCACCAGGCCGCTTAAGGTGATCTCGCCGGTCATGGCCGTATCGCTGCGGGCGGGCAGGCCGCTGTACAACGACGCCAGGGCCACGGCCATGGCCACGCCGGCTGAAGGGCCGTCCTTGGGAATGGCCCCGGCCGGGACATGAATATGCACCGCGGTCCCGGGCTTCTTGATGCCGATGGCGGTGCCGTGGGAGAGGACGTAACTGTTGGCCGCCATGGCCGATTCCTTCATGACGTCGCCGAGATGGCCGGTGAGGGTGAACTTTTCCCCTTCCGGCAGGCCGATTGCCTCGATATACAGGATATCGCCGCCCGCCTCGGTCCAGGCGAGGCCGGTGGCCACGCCGGGGGGCAGATCGCGGCGCAGTTTTTCCACAAAGAAACGTTCCGGCCCCAGCATGTCGAGCAGATTGGCAAGCTGCACAATCACCGGCTCCCTCTGTTCTTCGGCAAAGCGGATTGCCGTCTTGCGGGCCAGCCGGCCCAGCATCCTTTCCAGCTCCCGCACCCCGGCCTCCCGGGTGTAGCGGCGGATAATCTCGGCCAGGGCCGCATCCGGCACCACCAGCTGCTCCCCGGTCAGCCCCGCCTCTTTCTGCTGTCGGGGGAAGAGATAGCGCCGGGCGATTTCCATCTTCTCCTCATCGC
>JACQYM010000030.1 GCA_016208225.1 Deltaproteobacteria bacterium
CCGGATGGTGCGCAGGTTTGGGGGATACTGGTAACGGGAAACACCGGCCGCGTCCGCCGCCGCGTAACAGCACCAGTTGCAGAGAAACCCCAGGATCTTGGGGTTGAATTCTTCCTTGGTCATTTATCTATATCCTTTATAAATAGCTGTTTAACTGGTTAGGGATGAAGGGGTTAAGGAGATCAGGGGTTAAGGTTTACCTAAACAGCTAAATCCCTTAACCCCTTAACCCCTAAATACCTTAACCCCTCTTTAGTCCTTAAATTTCCCCAAAGGCCTTGATCTGGGCGCCGATCTGTTCCCTGGTAAAGCCGCCCATGGAAATGGCAAAGGACGGACAGCGGGATGAACAGATGCCGCAGCCGATGCACATCTCCTTGTCGATGACGGAGACGATCGGTTCGACCGCCACATAGCCCTTGACCAGCGGCATGGAGGCCTTGGCCGCAGCGGCCTGGGCCTGGACGATGATCTCGTCCAGGGGTTTGGGCGAATGGGCCAGACCGCAGACATAGACGCCGGCCACGGCCAGTTCCACCGGCCGCAGTTTGACATGGGCTTCCAGATAAAACTTGTTTTCGTTCACCGGAATCTTCAGCAGTTTGCTCAAGCTGTCCGTATCCTCCGGCACAATCCCCACGCTCAGGGCGATCAGCTCAGGGGCGATCGACACATCTTCCTGCAGGATGGGATCAAAGAAATTGACGTTCACCCTGTTGCCCTTCTTTTCCACCCGGGGTTTGCGGTCAACCTCGTAGGGAATGAAGACCACGCCCTTTTCCCTGGCCAGCTGGTATGCATCCTCGGCATAGCCGTAGGTCCGCATATCCCGGTACAGCACGATCACCTGGGAGGCGGGATTGATTTCCTTGATTTTCAGGGCATTTTTGACCGCCGCGTTGCAGCAGATCTTGCTGCAGTATTTGAGATCCTCGCCCCGGGAGCCGGCGCACTGGATCATGACCACCGAATCCGGGGCCCGATCTTTGGCCTTGCCGGCCAGCTGGCTCTCCAGTTCCTGCTGGGTGACCACCTTTTTCGCCTGGCCGAGCAGATACAGATCAGGACGATGTTCCCGGCCGCCGGTGGCGATGATGATCACGCCATGATCAATGGTCACCTCGTTTTCATTTTTGCCCCGGCTTGTTTTGACCACCGAGGAAAAGTTGCCGACAAAGCCGTTGACCGCGACAAGTTCGGCGCCGGTCAGCACCTCGATCTTCTCATGCTTTTCCACCCGGCTGATCAGCTCCTGCAGCATGGCGGAGGTATTTTCGCCCAGGATGGTCTCCTGGGTGCGAAGCGCATGGCCGCCCAGTTTTTCCTGCTTTTCCACGAGATGGCACTGAAACCCCTGGTTGGCCAGGTTCTCGGCCGCGGTCAGACCGGCGACCCCGCCGCCGATAATCAGGGCCTGCGGGGTGACCGGCACGGTCTGTTCCGGCAGGGGCCGGATAAGCCGGGCCTTGGCCACGCCCATGCGCACCAGGTCCCTCGACTTGTTCGTTGCCTCTTCCGGTTCATTGGCATGCACCCAGGAGCATTGGTCGCGGATATTGACCATCTCAAACAGGGAACGGTTCAGCCCAGCGTCCTTTAGGGTTTCCTGGAAAAGCGGCTCATGGGTCCGGGGCGAACAGGCGGCCATGACGATGCGGTTCAACCGGTGCTTCTTGATCTTGTCCTTGATGACTTCCTGGGCATCCTGGGAGCAGCTGTACAGACTGTCGCTGAAGAAAACGACGTTTTCCATGTGGCCGGCGGAATCGACCACGGCCGGCACATCGACCGTGCCGGAGATATTGATGCCGCAGCGGCAGACAAAAACGCCGATGCGCACCTCATCCTCCTCGGCGACCGCCTGCTCGTCGGGATAGGCCTTATGCACCACGCCGGCGCCCCGCTGCAGTTTGATCATGGCCGAGGCGATGCCGGCCGCGGCGCTTGACTGGGTAACGCTTTCCGGGATGTCTTTCGGTCCCTGAAAGGCGCCGGCGACGAAAACCCCCGGCCGGGTCGTTTGCAACGGCGCAAAGGAACCGGTTTTGCAGAAATCATATTTATTGAGCTCGAAATCGGCGATTTTCGCCAGTTCCCCGGCGCTCTTCGGCGCGTCAAGACCGATGGAGAGAACCACCATGTCAAACGGCTCAAAATGATGGCCCCCTGCCAGGGTGGAGTAGGTCAGTTTCAACTGTTTGCCCCAGGGCATGACATCGGCCACCCTGGCCCTGACGAATTTGATGCCGAACTGTTCTTCCGCCCGGATGCGGGCCGCATCAAAATCCTTGCCCTGGGTGCGCATGTCCATGTAGAAAATGGTGATCTCGCAGTCGGGGTCATGCTCCTTGGCCACCATGGCCTCCTTGATGGCGTACATGCAGCATACGGAAGAACAGTAGCCGTTGTCGCAGCCGATATCGCGGGAGCCGACGCACTGGATAAAGGCGATCTTGTGCGGATGCCGTTTGTCGGAAATGCAGCGCACCTCGCCCTTGAAAGGTCCGGAGGGATTGAGCAGCCTTTCGAACTCAATGCTGGTCACCACGTCGGGGTGTTTGCCGTACCCGTACTTGGCCAGCGCCTCATCCGGCACCTTGCCGAAACCGGGGGCCATGATCACGGCCCCCACATGCAGATCGCGTTCCACCGGCTGCTGGCTGAAATCAATGGCATGGCTGCGGCAGACCGGCTCGCAGATCTTGCAGGTGCCGTGCTTCAGATGCAGGCAGGCGCTGGGATCGATAAAATAACTGGCAGGCACGGCCTGCGGGTAATCGATGTGGATGGGACGGGTGACTGCCAGACCTTCATTATATTGATCCACCATATGGCGCGGGCAATATTTGGTGCACAGGCCGCAGGCCGTGCATTTATCCGCGTCAATATAACGGGGATTGAGACGGACCCTGGCCTGGAAATCACCGGGTGTGCCGGACAGGGAAAGAAACTCGGTATTGCTCAGTATTTCGATATTGGGAGACCGACCGGCCTCAACAAGCTTCGGCGCCAGGATTCAGAGTGAGCAGTCATTGGTTGGAAAGGTTTTGTCCAGCTGGGCCATGGCGCCACCCACTGCCGCTGATTTTTCAACCAGATATACATAATAGCCGAGTTCGGTCAGATCGAGGGCCGCCTGGACGCCGGCGACACCGCCGCCGACCACCATCACTGCTCCCGATTTATTATCATCTGCGTGACCCATGGTACACTCCGTTTAGTGTTTCGTATTGCTACGGATTTAAGACCTGCCGGCAAAGGAGACGGCAGGCGGATGTTATTTAGTTTTTTAGGGGTTAAGGGGTTAGGGGGTAAAGGGGTTAAGGGGTTAAGGAATTTAGCTGTTTAGGTAAACCTTAACCCCTAAACAACTTAACCCCTTAACCCCTAAATACCTTAACCCCTAATCCATCCCGTTAATTCGGCAACGCCTCCACCTTGATCGAACACACCTTGTACTCCGGGCTTCGTGACAGCCGGTCAAGGCTATTTAATGTCAGCAGATTCACCGGCGCTTCGGCAAAATGGTAGGGAACGAAAACAGTCCCCTCCTGGGAGCGTTCGGTGATTTTTGCCCGGATCTTGATGGAGCCGCGGCGCGAGGTCAGAATGAGCCAGTCTTTCTCCTCGATGTCATACCGCTTGGCATCCTCCGGATTGATTTCGGCAAAGGCCTCGGGGCAGATCTGTTCGATGGCCGCGGTCTTGCGGGTCATGCTGCCGAAATTATACTGGGCAAACTCGCGGCCGGTGGTGAGGATCAGCGGATATTCGTCGTCCGGCAGTTCATTGGGGCCGCTGTAATCCTCCGGCAGGAAGAGCCCCCTGCCCCTGGTGAACTTGCCGATATGCAGCACCGGGGTGCCGGGATGGTTCTGGTCGGGACAGGGCCACTGCAGCCCCTCTTTTTCCAGCCGTTCATAAGTGATGCCGTGATACTGCGGCAGCAAAGCGCTGACTTCGGCAAAGATCTGGGCCGGGGAGTCATAGCGCATCGTGTAGCCCATCTTCTGGGACAGATCGCGGAAAATCTTCCAGTCCGGTTTTGCCTCACCCGGCGGGTTGACGGCCTTGCGCACCCGCTGCACCCGGCGCTCCGTGCAGGTGAAGGTGCCGTCTTTTTCGGCGTAGCAGGCGGCCGGCAGCACCACATCGGCCATTTTCGCCGTATCGGTCAGGAAAATATCCTGCACCAGCAGGAAATCGAGCTTTTCAAGGGCCTTGATGGCGTGTCCCGCATTCGGGTCGGCGAGAACCGGGTCCTCGCCCATGATATAGACCCCCCTGATATTGCCGCCCAGGATATTGTCCCATACCTCGGTGGCCGGTTTGCCCGGCCGGCGGGGCAGCTTTACCCCCCACATCTCTTCATAGCGGGTAAAAACCTCTTCCGTCGTCAGGCCGGAGTAGCCGGGCAGAGTGTTGAACAGGGCCCCCATGTCACAGGCGCCCTGCACATTGTTCTGCCCGCGCAGCGGATTGACGCCGCCGCCGGCAACACCCAGTTTGCCGCAGAGCATTGCAAGGTTGGCGATGGATTTGACATTGTCCGTGCCGGCCGCATAATGGGCCAGCCCCATGCCGTAAAAAATCGAGCATTTTTTCCCTGGGCTGGCGTAGAGCCGGGCGACCCGGCGCTGCTGCTCCTCGGGAACGCCCGTAATCTTGGCGACATAGGAGGGGTTGTATTTCTTGGCGATGATTTCCAGATGCTCAAAATCCTCGGTACGGTCCCGGACAAAATCCTTGTCCCACAGGTCCTCCTCGATAATGATATGGCACAAGCCGTTCAGGAGCGCCACGTCGGTGCCCGGTTTCGGCCGGAGCCAGAGGTCCGCCCGGTAGGCAAAATCGGTGCCCCGTGGGTCGACGACAATGAGCTTTGCTCCCTTCGTTATCGCCTGATGGATGCGCAGGCCGATGGTCGGGTGACCGGTGTCGGGATTTGACCCGATCATCATGATGACATCGGACTCGCAGATATCGGCAATGGAGTTGGTCATCGCCCCGCTGCCGAATGAGATGGCCAGACTGGCCACGGTGGGGGCGTGTCAAAGCCGGGCGCAGTGATCGATGTTATTGGTGCCGATCACGGTGCGCATGAATTTCTGCATGAGAAAATTTTCTTCGTTGGTCGCCCTGGCGCAGGAGAAGGCGGCAATCGAATCAGCCCCATACATGGCTTTCAGGTCAAAAAAGTTTCTGGCCACCACCTCCAGGGCATCGTCCCAGGTGGTTTCCACCAGGTGCCCATGCCGCCGGACCAGCGGTTTGGTCAGTCGGTCCTTATGACGGACAAAATCATGGGCAAAGCGGCCCTTGACGCACAGGGCGCCGAAGTTCGGGGCCTGGTCCGGATCAGCGGTCACCTCCATGATGGTATTGCCCTTGACCCGCAGGATGATCTGGCAACCGGCCCCGCAGTAAGGACAGGTGGTGCGGACATCGCGTACTTCCTCGCTGATGATGGGCACGTTGGAGGCCTTTTTCGTCAGGGCGCCGGTGGGACAGTTTTCCGCGCAGTTGCCGCAATAGACGCATTTGTCGTTAAAGGCAAGTTTCAGGCCCGAGGCAACCATATCCTCATTTATCCGGGCAGCCGAGACTTCCAGGGCGCCATATTCGCATGAATTCATGCAGCGCTGGCAGAAGATGCATTTGTTGAGATCGACCCTGACCACCGGATGCGATTCATCTTTTTTATAGACCGGTTTCTCTCCCATGCCGGTCTTATTGATATTGACGTTCAAATCGATATCAAGTTTCTTCAACTCGCACCGTTCAAAGGCATTGCAGCCGCAGGAGAGACATCGTTCCGCCTCCTTGCGCGCCATCTGCTCGTTGAACCCGAGTTTGATCACGTCAAAATCCTGCACCGCGGTCTGCGGCGGTCTGGTCGGCATCTTTTCCCGCAACTTGATATTGATGCCGTCAAAGTTGCTGAGATGCACCTGATCGAATGATTTGCCGCGGGTGAAGTTAAAGCGGTTTTCCCCCGCATCCCTGGGCTCGTTCGTGATAAAGGCATGAATGTTTTCCGCGGCCCTGCGGGCCCCGACCACTGACTGAATGACGGTGCGCGGTCCGTTCACCGCATCGCCTGCCGCATAGACCCCGGCCACGGAGGTGGTAAAATCCCTGGGCGAGGCATTGATCGTATTGTTGGGAGTAATCTCAATCTGCTCCTCCAGCGTTCCGCCGCTGAAGCGATCTGCGGCGCATGCCATCTGCCCCAGGGAAGAGACCAGGGTGTCCACGTGCATGATATTGGTGGTGCCGGGAATGGCCTCGGGATAGCGGTTGCCGCGCGCATCCGGTTCACCCAGTTTCATCCTCACCAGCTCAACGCTCAAGCCGCCGTTTTCCGCCTCAAAAATCTGTATCGGCGTAGCCATGAGCAGGAACTGCACCCCTTCCCTTTCCGCCTCGCGGATGACACGCTGGTTGGCCACCATCTCTTCCTGGGACCGGGGATAGATGACCGTAACCTGCTCAACCCCCTGGCGGAGCAGGGTGCGGGCCACTTCCATGGCAATATTGTTGCCGCCGATCACCGCGGCTCGGCGCCCGTAACTGATTCTTTTCCCCTCGGCCGCATCACGCAGTACTTTCGTTGCCGTCAGCACCTTGGGAAGCCTGCCGCCGGGAATCTCCAGCGGTTTGTCCAACCCGGCGCCGATGGCCACCAGGATGGCGTGATACCCCTGGTCCTTCAGATCCTGCAGGGTGAAATCCTTGCCCCATCTCTGGCTCAGCCTGACGGATATGCCCATGCGCAGGATCATATTTGTCTCATAATCCAGCACCTTGCGGTCAATCTTGTAGGTGGGAATGCCGTAACGCAGCATGCCGCCCAGCTTGGGATTGGCCTCAAACAGTGTGACGTCATGGCCTTTGCGGGCCAGATAATAGGCGCCCGTCAATCCGGCCGGTCCGCCGCCGATCACGGCCACCCGTTTGCCGGTGGGCCTTTCCCGGGGGATCTGCAGATCAATATGATTTGTCATGCACCAGTCAGCCACAAACCGCTTCAGATGGTTTATGGAGACAGGTTCATCAACCAGGATCCGGCGGCAGCGTGTTTCGCAGAAACGGGGGCATACCCGGCCCACGGAAAAGGGAAACGGGTTGCGTTCCATGATGAGGCGCATGGCCTCTTCATATTCACCCTTGCTGATATGGGCGATATAGCCCTGGACATTGATCTGGCCGGGACAGGTGAGATTACAGGGGGCCTTGCAGTCCCCGAAGTGGGTGGCTGAGATCCTGGCCAGTCTCTCCTGCCTGATTTTCACCAGGGGGGTGGAATCGGTTTTGATCTTCATGCCGTCCCGGGCCGCGGTGGTGCAGGCGCGCACCGGTTCCGCCAGTCCCTCAACCTCGACGACACACAGTCCGCATGGAACCTGGCTGTTCTTGCCGGCAACGGCACAGAGAGAAGGGATGTCAATTTCCGCCCGTCTGGCAACCTCCAGAATTGTCAGGCCCGGCTGGGCAACGATCGCCATGCCGTTTATTTCAAGGTTTATTGTCGACATTGTTTCCCAAAAAAAATCTTGTGAACTCGTAAAAACTGAAAATTAACCACGGAGAGCACAGAGATAACGAACTGTATTAAAAATGTTTTCTCTGTGATCTCTGTGCGCTCTGTGGTGAAAAAATAGGCGCGCCATCAGGCCGCCGGTTTCCACTCCTTCAGAAAGGCGGGCAGATGGCCTGCCTCCCGGGGTCCGATGGTGATCGACCAGTCAGGCAGCTCCTCTTCAAGCTCACCCTTGATGCTGGCCAGATAGCCGGGGATGATCAGATCGCGATGTTTCACCTTGTCCAGGATGCCGGACTTTTTGATAAACTGGGCAATGAGATCGGCGCCGAATTTGCCGGCGGCCCAGGCGGTGAGCACGGAGAGACCTTCAGTGTCCTTGATCAGCAGCCAGGCCGGCACCTTGCTTCCCTCGATCTCGCCGGAAACGATGAAATAGGTCAGAGAGAAGTTGCAGGTGATGAGCACCGGCGAGTTCTCGCCCGGACCGTTGATATTGTAAACATCCTCCTGGACCACCATGGGCCGCTGCGGATCAGTGAAGATATTGAGCTGCTCGAGCAGCAGGGGGAAAAGAATATCGCCCTGCAGGTCGGAGAGCACCACGATGCCTGAATACTTGGCAATGAGCACCGAGGCGATCATCGCCTCCAGCATCGGATCGTCCGTCATTTCACAGGGAAAGGCGATGGACGGGAAACCGAGCGGTTTGAACTTGGACTTGATGGCTGAACGCCGGGCAACGACATTGTCTTCCATGGCCGCCTTCATGGTCCGGGCCCCGGTATCAATGATCAGGTCCTTCAGCCCCGCGGCCATGAGTTTTTCCGCCAGCTCCACCGTGCCGTCAAGATTGGCGCCCCGGATGCCCAGCGGACAGCCGGCCTCTTTCGCCATGGCGGCCATGTCGGCGGTGTTGTCAGCAGTTGCTCCGTAGAGCAGCGGTTTGCGCTCGCCGCACGCCTTTGCCCCTTCCGCCAGGAGAGCGGACTTATTGCTCATGAGAATCAGGGTTGCGTCATCGGCGCCTGCCAGCACCTTCTGCACTAGGGCGACAAATTTTCCCTGGTCGCCGTCCGAATCCTTGACCGCGATCAGCCTGGCCTTCATCAGGACGCCGACCCGTTCGTAGCGCAGGGATTTGAAGCGGCTGATGCGGCCGTCAATGTCCGCGCCGGACATGTCGGTGCTGACCAGAACCGCGATGCCGGTCGCGTTTTCAAACCTTTTTTCATGGCGGAACATGCAGGTCTCGCCGCCGGTGGTGAAAGCGGATTCACCGGCGCCGAGCTTGATGGTGCGGATGGGCGGGGCGGATGCCTCACCGACGAGACAGGTGGGAATCCCGCACTCCCCGCAATTCTTCTTGGGGAGCATTTTAAGGATTTGTATACCGGTAAGAGCCATTGTTTATCTCCTCTTGTGCATATATAGATATAGTGAGCCGGATCGGCTACATAACTGTTTCCATTTTAAGGGCAGGATGGCCTTTCTCCTTCAGAAACGCCAGTACCTCTTCTTCCGTGGTGCCCACGGTCTCGTCCGCGATCATGTCATACAGTTCAGGCATGCCGAGCGCCTCGCACCGGGCCATCAGTTTCTCCTTCAGCTCTTCCTTCAACATTTTCGGCAGCCACACCACCCTCTTCAGCCCCCCCTCGGCCAGAAACAGCTTCGGACTGGTGAGAAAATGCTTGCTGACCCCCATGAAGCCGGGGGTCTGGGCCCCGCCGCCGGCCATGCCGGCCAGGGAGGTGAATTTCATGCCGCTGGGGGTCATGCCCATGTAATCCCGGTTGACAACCATGATGCCGTTGCACTGCGGCAGCATGGCGGCTATGGCCTCAAAGCAGCCGCAGGCGGTCATCGGGTTGTTCATCAGGGAATAACAGCTTACCGCCGGCACCGCGCCGCGGGAGGCCTGGTTGACGAAATCGTTGATGCCGATAAAATCACCCATCACCGGATCGGTGCACTCCCCCTTCTGGATCGGCTGGTTGGGACCGGTGGGATTGATCTGGAAGGAGGCCTTGCCGTCCAGCCAGTTGTAGGCGCCGCACATGCCGACCCGCTCCGGGGTGATGACGCACACATGGCTGGGCGCAAAGGACTGGCAAAGGGTACAGGAGTAAAAAATTTCCTCGGTTTCGTCCGTCATGTTGCCCAGGCGCAGATCGCGCTCGGCATAGACCTTTTTGGCCATCTCCTGCACTTCTTCCACCTTCTCCTGCACGGTGTAGATTTTCACCTGTACCTTGTCGAGGATGGCGCCGAACTCCTGGTGCAGCTTGCCGTGCAGCACCTTGCCGATATGCTTGAAGGAAAAGCCCTTCTCCACCGCGGCCTTGCCGATGCGGATCCACATGATGTTGCGCTGGCCGATGTGCATGATGCCCTGGATATAGTTGGTCAGATGATGGAACTGGCGCTCCAGGATCGGTTCAAAATCCGATTGCATCTCGCGGCCGGCGACTTCCACCAGAATGGCGATGGGCAGGTTCTGGCCCTGGGAAATATCGCAGATGTCCTTGCCTTCCAGGATGACCTCGCCGTCGGTAACCTCCGACATATCCTTGGAGACCAGCACCTCGACGCCGCTTGTCCTGCCGCCGCCGCATTCCATGAAGAGATCATCCTTCCTGATCCGCTCCCCTTCGAAAGCCGGTCCAAAGGCCATGGGAATATCGATTTTGGCAATATTGACTTTCAGGCCGCGCACCTCGATGGCCTTCTGCACGATCTCCTCATGGGGCACATTGCTCACCACATGCTCATAGGTGCAGATGCCGGTGGGCAGCACTTCCGGGATGTCGTAATCGGAAATGGTCGGGAAGCCCCAGTTGATGGCGCCGGCCGCATTGGCGTACCACTCGTCGCAGACCGGACCGAAGGCCATGACAAAGGCAAAGGTCCTGTCCTTGTTGTAGATGAGGTTGCCGCGGTAATCACCCGGTTTGATGCCGCCGAAGGCCATGGCCACCCGGCAGGCAAAACCGATGGCGAAAACAGCGGTGGTATAGCTGTCGCCGAACGGCACGAGCCGGGTATTCCAGCCGACCTGCACATTGTTTTTCGTCAGCTGCTCCGCCATTCTGATGCCGTTGGAATGGTCGTGCATGAAGATGTAGAGATTTTTTTCCTGCAGCTCGAGGGCGATCTTGCTCGCCATGGCCGGGTCGGCCGGCGAGCCCATGATGGCGGCAAAGCCGGGGGCCGTGCCGTCGACAAATTCAACGCCGCGCTTGCGGAAGATAACGTCGTCCGCCGCGCCGAGCCAGATGTTGGCGCCGGCCGGGTCCTCGGTTTTGGTATAATATTCGGGCTGCTCCAGGTAGCGGATCGCCTCATACATCTCTTCGGCAAAAAAGGTGGCCATGCCGGCATCAAGGGCCGGGGCCAGATAGGGCAGCCAGTAATGATCGGAGACCAGCGCCGGCAGAAGCTGCCGGCATTCCTGAAAGATCTCCTTCATATCGCCGAGCTTGCTGACCTTGGCCCCCAGCATGCTGTAAATGATCGGCAGGTAATAGGCGGTATTGGGAAAAGAGACCTCCTGGTCAGGGCCGTATTGCTTCAAAGCCGCCTCAAATTTCTCCTCGGCCATATCAATGATTTTATGCGCGCCTCGGATAGCAGCTGAACAGATTATTTTTGACATTGAATCGTTCCTCGCAGATTATCTGAAAATTTCATCGTTAGCTAAGCAGGCTGTTGATCAGCGACTTGGTAAGGTTGACGGCCTTGGCGAACATCTCGCAGCCGCGGGCCTTGAGGTGCGCCTCTTCCGCCAAGCCCGATTGGCGGACCACGGCACCTGCAGCTTCTCATCCTGCTGGGTAAGGGCGGCAAGCCTGATACGCTCCATGACCGAGTAGGTATATTCAATGCCGTAACCGAGGGCGCCGATCGACGGATCCATCAGAATGGAGTTGAGGGATACGCCCAGGTTTTCGAGCAGGATATTCAGCTGCTTGGCAAGGTTCACGTCAATGGGCGAAGCGGCGACCATGGGATTCTGGAAGGCCATGGCCGTGGCGCCGAGGGACCGGTAATTGCTGTCGGCCAGCGGCGCGAGACAGACCTTCCTGTCCCCGGTGAGCGAAGTGATCTCCCGCAATGTTTCCGTATCCTTGTCAGCATTGCCGCAACCCCAGACAATGGCCGGCACATCGATGTTGTTGATCACCTCGGCGGCGATTTTGGCGGCTTCGGCCGCATTTCTGTTCATGCCGTTGGGATCGGTGCTGACCAGGGAAATACAGATGGCCTCGGCCCGGTAATCGTTGATGCACTTTCTGGCCCAGGCCAGCGGATTGTCAAGCACGCCCGCAAAATGACGGGTCAGGGTATCGGGCCACTCATCGGGTTTCACATCCAGCACGTCCATGGCGATCAACGGCCTGTTCGGCATGGCGCCTTCAAACAGATGGAACGGCAACGACGTTTCCCCGCCGACCTTGATGATCTTGTCAGCGTAGCCAAGGACCGTTTCCTTGATTTTTCCGGTATACTTGACCTTATAGGAGTCGGCCGGCACTTTTGTGGCGCGCTCGGCAAACGGCGTTTTTTCAATTGCCAGCGCCGCGACCGTCAGCTCACCGCCAGTGGCGGCGGCTTTCGTTTCCGGCACTGCCGCCGCCGCTTTCCCGGCCGCCGCTTCGGCTGCCGCTTTGGCCTCGGCCGCTTTCCTGGCCTCTTCAGCCGCCTTGGCCTCGGCTGCCTTCTTCGCCTCGGCCGCGGCTTTCGCCTCGGCCGCGGCCTTGGCGTCTGCTGCCTTTTTGGCCTCTGCCGCGGCCTGGGCCTCGGCGGCCGCCCTGGCGGCAGCTGCCTTTGCCGCCTCATCGCCGCCGGCGGAGGGTTTCGGCGCAGCAGCGGTTTCCGGCGGCTCGCGTTTCAGGACCGCTTCAGCGCCGGCAAAACTGGCCAATGCTTCGAATTGCTCATCGCTCAGGTTAAATGCCTTTTTCAGGGCCTGCAGCCCCATCTGCACAGACTGCAAGGCCATTTGCCGTTCTTTTTCATTCATCTCATGCTCTCCTGCGTCTTCATATTCTGGGGCTGAGCCGGCTGCAGCCAACGGTACAGCTTCAGCTCGCATTTTTTCAACCTCGGCGCGGGCGGCGGCAATCATTTTTTCCGCCTCCGCTTTTGCCTCAGCCAGCAGTTTGTCCGCGCTGACGCTGACTGGCGTCGTTTCCACCGCGGCCGGGGCAATTTCAATGGGTCTCGCAACATGCGCAACCGGGGCCGTGACGTCATCGGCAAAGACCGGCCGCGATGCAAGACCTGCCCGCTTGACAATCTCGGGGACGGCCTCCTCCCATTCGATCGCCATGATGTGCACGCCGGACACGCCCTTGATTTCCCTGACCCGGTTGATGATATCAACACAGATGTTGATGCCCTCTTCCTGCTTGTCCGCGGCGTCCCGCATGCGGCTGATCACCTCGTCCGTCACGTCCATGCCGGGCACGGATGACTTCATGTAGCGCGCCATGCCGAGGGACTTGGGCGGCGTCACGCCGGCGAGAATATAAACCTTCTCGGGCAGCCCCAGGTCCCGGGCCATTTCCATGAATTTCGCAAATTTATCCACATTGTAGATAATCTGGGTCTGGACAAAATCAGCGCCGCTGGTCACCTTTTTGGCCAGACGCGGGGCCCTGAATTCAAAAGGATTGGCAAAGGGGTTGGCGGCACAGCCCAGAAAAAAGCGCGGCTCCGCGGACTTCATCTCCTCGCCGCACTGAAATTTCCTTTCGTCCCGCATGGCGCGGTCCATGCCGAGCAACTGGATGGAGTCCATATCAAACACCCCCTTGGCGCCGGGGTGATTGCCGAATTTCTGGTGACCGCCGGTGAGACAGAGAAGATCGGTTGCGGTCACGACATGTCATCTGGATGACCGGTTCCACTCCCTCCTGCATGGCGAGGAATCCGGCGGCAATACTTGACATGCGTACAATGGCGGTCTGGCAGTCCGTGATGTTTACGGCATCGACATGACCTTTCAGGATGCGGGCCTTTTTTCTGACCACCTCCGGATCGCCGCTCTTGGGCGGTCCGAGCTCGCCGGTGACAGCGAACTCGCCGGAGGTCAGAATTCTTTCTAAACGACTTCCCGATTTCATTCGGAGGTATCCTTATATTCTTGATTTATGAAATATTGAGAATAACAAAGCAGGGCATCAGGAAGCAGCCGGACCGTGACAGCCGACATCCTTCAGACCGCCGCCGGTGCCGAGATCGCGCCGCATCTCCATATCAAACAATACCCTTTCCCGCTTCTTGTCGATGCCGAGTTCCTTGCGTTTCAGATCGATGCGCTCAATCATTTTCCGGGCAAGCTTCAGCGGGTCCTCTTCAATGTCCCACCGTCCGCCGTAAATCTCATCCATTTCCTCGGTCATGAATTTGGCAAACTTCTTGGCGCCGGTAAGCGGCAGGCTCTGGAAGATGACATAGGCGCCGCTCGACACGAAGTACTGACCGATGGCCACGGCCTTCTCGCTCATCCAGAGAGGCGCGGTGCCGGCCATGGGCAGGGAGGAGATGTCATCCCCCAGGCCGCCTTCGCGGACCATTTCCGTGGCGGCAATGAGCAGCCGGCTGTTATCCACGCAGGAACCGCAGTGCAGCACCGGCGGCATGCCGACCGTTTCACATACCTCGCGCAGGCCGGGACCGGCGAACTCGGCCGCCTCGGGCCGGACCAGGCCGACCCGGCCCAGGGCCGTGGCCGCGCAGCCGGTGGCCAGCACCAGCACATCGTTTTTGATCAGCTCCCTGGCAATAATTTCATGGTTGTTGTCGGAATACTTGTAATTATCACAGCCGACAATGGCCGCTATGCCGCGTATCCTGCCGTTGATGATATTGTCGTTCAACGGCCGGTAGCTGGCCCGGAAGCGGCCGCCGAGCATATAGTTGATGGTTTCGTGGCTGAAGCCCACCACGACATCGAGTTTGTTCTCCTCCGGGATGAAGAAGTCGCCGCGTTTCTTATAATTGCCGATGGCCTTCTTCAGAATCTCCTTGGCGCTGCCCAGGGCGTCCTCTTCATTGAACTGCATATGGATGGCACCCGGCATCTTGGCCCGGTAATTGGTGGTGATGATATCGGTATGGAACGATTTGGCCACCTCGGCCACGGACTGCATGATGCATTGCACGTCAACCACCATCGCCTCAATGGCGCCGGTGGCAATGGCCATCTCCTGCTGGATGAAGCCCGCCGCCACCGGAATGCCGCGGCGCATGAGGATCTCGTTGCCGGTACAGCAGACGCCGGCGAGATTCACGCCCTTGGCCCCGGCCTTCCTGGCCAGGGCGAGAATTTCCTCATCCTGGGCCGCCAGACAGAGTGCTTCGGCCAGCAGCGGCTCATGGCCGTGCACGGTGATATTCACCTCATCTTTCTTGAGAACGCCGAGGTCGACGATGGCGCGGCGGGGAACCGGGGTGCCGAACATGATGTCCGTCAGCTCGGTGGAGAGCATGGAGGAACCCCAGCCGTCCCCCAGGGCGCAGCGGGCGCCCTGCAGCATGATGTTGCGGTATTCCTGATCAACGCCCATGTGGGTGCGGTG
>JACQYM010000031.1:0-7030 GCA_016208225.1 Deltaproteobacteria bacterium
TATTTTCTCTGTGATCTCTGTGTGCTCTGTGGTGAAAAAATACTTTTTATGAGTTCGTTAAGGACAGAAAGAATGCAATCACTGCTGCAGATAAAGGGACTGAGTGCCGGCTTCCACTCCCCGGACGGCTATGAAGAGATCCTCCATGATGTGGCGCTGACCATCAACCAGGGTGAAACCGTGGCCCTGGTGGGCGAATCGGGTTCGGGGAAATCAGTCACCGCCCTTTCCATCCTGCAGCTGCTTGACCGCCACGCCTTCAGCTGCAGCGGTGAAATCCTCTTTAACGGCGCAAACCTCCTGGCAAAAAGCGAAACCGAACTGGAAAAGATCAGGGGCAATGATATTGCCATGATTTTCCAGGAACCCATGACCTCGCTGAATCCCGTGTACACTATCGGCGACCAGCTCATGGAACCGCTGATGCTCCACCAGAAACTCACGCCGGCACAGGCCTGGGACAAGGCGTTGCAACTGCTGGACAAGACCGGCATCCCTGATCCGGAAAGCAGGATGCCCAGCTTTCCCCACCAGCTGTCCGGCGGCCAGCGGCAGCGGGTGATGATTGCCATGGCCCTGGCCTGCCGGCCCAAACTGCTCATCGCCGATGAACCGACCACCGCCCTTGACGTGACCATTCAGGCCCAGATTCTCACCCTGCTCCGTGAACTGCAGCAGGAGCTTGACATGGCCATCCTGCTCATCACCCATGATCTGCACATGGTGCGCAAAGTCGCGGGCCATGTCCATATCATGCACCAGGGTCGCATTGTCGAACACGGGCCGTGCGCCCGGATCTTTGCCGCCCCTGCGCAACCCTACACCATCAAACTACTGGACAGCGTACCCAGGGAGAAACCGGCATACAGGGAGGAGGGCACGCCTTTGCTCACCATTACCGATCTGCATTGCCACTTCCCGATCAGAAAAGGTTTTTTCAAACGCCGGGTGGGTGAAATCAAGGCAGTAAACGGCGTGACCCTGACCATCAATGAAGGAACGACCTACGGCATTGTCGGAGAATCGGGTTCCGGAAAGAGCACCCTCGGCCTGGCCATCCTGCGGCTGATCGACAGCAGGGGACGGATTTTCTACCAGGGGACGGACCTGCTCGCTAAAAACGGCTCGGCCATGCGGCCCCTGCGCCGCGAACTGCAGGTGGTCTTCCAGGACCCTTTCTCATCACTGTCCCCGAGAATGACGGTGACGCAGATTATCGCCGAAGGACTGAAGGTGCACCGTATCGGCCGGAACGCCCAGCAGCAGCGTGCAATCGTCGAACGGGTCCTCGATGAAGTGGGTCTGACCCCCGCCATGCTGGACCGGTATCCCCATGAGTTTTCCGGCGGCCAGCGGCAGAGGATCGCCATTGCCCGGGCCATCGCCCTGCAGCCGAAATTCATCGTGCTGGACGAGCCGACCAGCGCCCTGGATATGACCATTCAGGCCCAGATCATTGATCTGCTGCATGGTCTGCAGCAAAAATACGGCATCACCTATCTCTTCATATCCCACGACCTGCGTGTTGTCCGGGCCCTGGCCGACGAAGTGGCGGTCATGAAAGACGGTATGATCGTAGAAAACGGCCCGGCAGCAAAGCTTTTTTCCCATCCCGCTCACCCATACACCCGAAAACTTTTCAGCGCCGCTTTTGATCTGCAGCCATAATTTTAACTTGTTATTCGACTTTCTCCGGCAGTATGATGGCTCATGGATTGTGGCTTGTAGCTCATAGCTCATGGCTCTTTGCTTGTGGCTCATGGCTCTTGGGATATTCTTTTCCCCATGAGCCATCATTAATAAAAAAAACATTGTTATAAGGACCACATGAAAACAAGACTCGCGCTGCTCCTGCACTTCATCATCGTCAGCTCATTTCTGTGCACGTCGGCCGCTGCACAACAAAATCCATGGGACATGAAACTGCCCTTCAAGGAAGCAACCATCCTTTACAGCATCACCGGTTCGGAAACCGGCACGGAAACACTCTCTATTAAAGAATATGGAAAAGAACGGGCTAAACGGCGCACATCGACCTCCAAGATGATGTTCATGACCACGACTACCGATCAACTCGAAATCACCAATCCCGACTGGATCTATACCATCGACATGAAGGCCGGCAGCGGCACCAAGGTGACAAATCCCGTCAAATACATCCTCGCCGAATATGACCGGCTCTCTGCCGCGGAAAAGGAAACGGTCAACAAAAACGCCAAGGAGCTTGGCGCCTCCGCCCTGGGCGGCATGCAGGGCAGCGTCAGCCAGAACGCGGCGAATATCCTCGGCTATGACTGCGATCTGGTCTCGATGGGCGGCACGAATGTTTATTCCATCCACGGCACCGATATCACCCTCAAATCCGAGATGAACACGATGGGCATGAATTTCTCCACCGTCGCCACCAGCATCAATCAGGGTTCAGTGGCTGACAGCATGTTTGCCCCGCCCGCCGGCGTGCCGGTGACCCATGATCAGGAGGCCGATGAAGCGGCGAAAGCCATGGCGAAATCAACCATTGATACGTTGAAATCCCCTGACGCCTCCAAGAAAATGAAGGAACAGGCGGCATCCGCCATGCAGCAGGGGCAACCCGCCGGTGACCAGCAGGGAGTGCCGGCCGGGCAGATGGATCAGGAAACAGCGCAGGAAATGCAGAAGGCAATGGACGCAGTCAAGGGTCTTTTCGGCAAATAATCCAGTAAACCCGAGAGAGTACATATGACAGAAGACATTTACGCATTCAAATACGGCGAGTACGGCAACACCGAGGCAATTATTGCAAAAAAACCAGGTCTTGCCCTGCAATACTTCAATTACATCAACAAGGGCACCGCCTTCGCCGATGAGGAGCGCAAAAGACTCGGGCTGGACGGCGCCCTGCCGCCCTCGCCCCGCTCCCTGGACAGCCAGGTGATCAACAGCGCCGAAAAGGTGAAGAACAAAAGCGATGATATTGAGCGTTATATTTATATCCGCGCCCTTTTTGACCGCAACGCCACCCTGGCCCATGCCCTGATCCGCAGCGACATCAAAAACTACATGGGCATCATTTACACCCCCACGGTCGGCCTGGCCTGCCAGTATTACTCATCAATCTTCCGCAGCGCCAACGGCATCCACTTTTATCCCGGCAACATCGACCGGGCGGAGGAAATTCTCCGCCGGTACGTGCACCTGGGAATCAGGGTGGCAGTGGTCACGGACAACCAGGGCGTACTGGGCATCGGCGATCAGGGCGCCGGCGGGATAGCCATCTGCCTCGGTAAACTCATGCTCTACACCCAGGGAGCGGGCATTGCGCCCTGGCACTGTCTGCCGATTTCTCTTGACGTCGGCACCAACAACAAAGCGCTGCTGGCCGATGAATTTTATCTGGGCTGGCGCCATGAACGGCTCAGCGGCGATGACTATCTCCGATTTGTCCAGCGCTTTGCCAAGGCCTTCCGGGCTGTTTTCCCCAACGCCCTCTGCCAGTGGGAAGATTTCTCCAAGCAGAATGCCTTTGCCATCCGGGATGCCTACCTGCATGACCTGATTTCCTTTAACGATGACATCCAGGGCACCGGAGCGGTAACCCTGGCGGGAATTCTCACTGCCATGCGGATTAAAAAGGAAAAGCTGGAAGACCAGATTTATCTGATCCATGGTGCCGGCGCCGGTGGGGTGGGTATTGCCGAACAGATAGAAACCGCCCTGATAGAGAACGGTTTGAGCCGGGAAGCGGCAAGGGACCGTATCTATACCCTGGACAGCCAGGGACTGGTCACCTCGGACCGCAGACTCGAACCATACAAGAAAAAATTCGCCAAGGACCCGTCCCGCCTGCCGTGGCTGCACAAGGAGGGCGACGGCACCCTGGAAAACGTCGTACGCCACGAAAAAGTGACGGTGCTCATCGGCACATCGGGCCAGGCCGGCTGTTTCACCAGGGAAGTGGTGCAGGCCGCGGCGGCCAACACGCCCAGGCCGGTCATCCTGCCCCTGAGCAACCCGACATCAATGGCAGAGGCGTTGCCGGAAGATATTTACCGGTGGACGGACGGCAAGGCCCTGGTCGCCACCGGCAGCCCCTTCCCGCCCGTGGCGCACAACGGCCAGCACTACACCATCGGCCAATGCAACAATGTCTTTGTCTTTCCCGGCGTGGGCCTGGGCATCATCGCCTCCGGCGCCAAAGAGGTGCTGCCGGCCTTTTTCACCGCCGCGGCCCATGCGGTGTCCCAGTATGTGAAGCCCGACGCCATGGCCCGGGGCGAACTGCTGCCGCCGGTGTCGGAGCTGCAGGAGGTAAGCTTCAATGTGTCCAGGGCCGTCGGCCTGACCGCCATCAAGGCCAATGTCGGACATCTCTGTGCGTTCAGTGATTTCCAGCATGACAATGATGAGCAGAAACTGGCCACGCTGATCACCAGGATGCGCTGGCAGCCCGAGTATCTGCCCATCGTCCTGGCCTCGTAGTAACTGACAGGAGTCAGGAGACAGGAGTCAGAAGCCAGAAAAAAAACTGCAAACGGCTCCTGTTTACCAGCATGGGAATTCGACAGCTGAATTCTGTCTCCTGGCTCCTGACTCCTGACTCCTCACTCCGTGCCGTAGCGGCGCAGAAACGGCAACCTGTCAACCTGCGGCATATGGGAAATACCATCCGCCCTGATCAGCCAGTAACGCTCCGGGTAGTTGCCGATCTCCTGCTGCAGTTGCGCAGATACCCAGTGCGAGTCTTCGAGCAGGTTATAAAACGCTGAGTCAATCCCAAAAAAACCATCGAGCAGATGGGCGATTTCATGGACCGTTTTACTGAGATAGCCCTGGGGCATCTCCTGCCAGCGGCCCAAATCCCCGAACCCTTCCTGCTGCAGCTCGGTCAGCAGTTGCAGCACCAGCTGTCTGTTTTGCCCCAATCCGGCGGCAAGCCGCGTCATGAATCCAGCCTGTTGCGCGGAAAATGAGTCATCGGCAACAACGGTCACCCGATCGTATTTCACCAGCACATTTTTATGAAAAAACTGCAGTACATGGTCCCGGCACAACTCATAAGCTTCACCTTTCACCAGCAGCAAATGCGTGTTGCGTAAATCAGCATCCATCTCTTCCCCCACCACGATACTCGTGGAAAATCATACGCAGCAACCCCTGAACTCCGATTCCACCGGAGTGACGGCTTTTGCAAGCGGTACCCATACGAAATAAAATTTTCCTTACCATGTTACAGAAACAAAACAAAGAGCGCTTTTTGAAAATCGAAGCAGGAAAGGAAAGAAAAAAGAGGACAGGGGCATAAAAAAAAAGGGGATTGCGATGTTTCCCGCAATCCCCTTCTGATTTCTGGCGGGGCCGACCGGACTCGAACCGGCGACCTCCTGCGTGACAGGCAGGCGTTCTAACCAACTGAACTACGACCCCAGATATGTGGTGGGCGGTACAGGGATCGAACCTGTGACCCTCGGCTTGTAAGGCCGATGCTCTCCCAGCTGAGCTAACCGCCCGTGCTGACGATGCGTTTATTTAACAGTAACACCTTATATAGTCAACAAAAAAAACAAAAAACAACTCAAAAAAAGAGGCTGAAAAAAGCCGGCGTCCTCACCAGAGAAAAGAGCACCGTCTAGAGCTGCGAGACGCTGCTTTGCGCGGCCAGCTGCGACAATTCCGGACACAAGCCGTTGGGCCCTTCTGATTGGAAAAGTGTTTCACCCTCTTGAACAACTATGGCTTTTTCGAGCACTCTGTCCATGTGATCGACAAGCTCTATGGTCAGACTTTTCAGAATCTTCGGCGGAATCTCCTTCAGATTTCTTTCATTGAGCTTGGGGATCAGCACACGCTTGATGTTGCCGCGTTTGGCGGCAAGCAGCTTTTCGGTCAAACCGCCAATGGGCAGCACGCTGCCGCGCAACGTGATTTCACCGGTCATGGCGATATCACGGCGCACCGGCTTTCTGAGCAGGGCGGAGACAATGGACGTGGCCATGGTGATGCCGGCGGAAGGCCCGTCTTTCGGAATCGCCCCTTCCGGCACATGGACATGGATGTCAAGTTTCTGGTAAAAATCGGTGCTCAATCCGAGCCTGCATGCCCGGGTCCGAACATAACTGAGGGCAGCCTGGGCTGATTCCTGCATCACGTCGCCGAGTTTGCCGGTGATGGTCAGCTTGCCGTTGCCGGGCATCAGCGCGGTTTCGATCTGCAGCAGTTCACCGCCGACCTCAGTCCAGGCGAGGCCTGTGGCCAAACCGATCTCATCCTTTTCTTCCGCCTGTCCGTAACGGTATTTGGCGACGCTGAGATATTTCGGGATTGACTGGGCGGTGATGTGGTAGATCTTGCTCTTTTTCGCCACCAGACGGTCTCTGGCTATTTTACGGCAGATGCTGGCAATGCTCCTTTCCAGGTTACGCACCCCGGCTTCCCTTGTGTAGCGGCGGACAATTTCCAGGATGCCGCTGTCATTTAAGGTAATGTCATCTGGGGCGAAACCATTTTCTTCAAGCTGTTTGGGAACCAGAAAACCTTTGGCAATCTGCAGCTTATCTTCTTCCGTGTAGCCGTCAAGCTTGAACACCTCCATCCGGACCTGCAGGGGCGCGGGTATGGAATGCAGGTTATTGGCCGTGGTGATGAAAAAAATATCGGACAGATCGTAATCCAGATCAAGATAGTGATCGTTGAAACTGTTATTCTGCTCCGGGTCAAGCACCTCGAGCAGGGCGGCGGAGGGATCGCCCCGGAAATCCATGCTCATCTTGTCGATCTCATCCAGACAGAAAACAGGGTTATTCACCTTGATCTTCTGCAGGGAATGGATGATCTTCCCTGGCAAGGCGCCGATATAGGTTCTGCGGTGCCCTCTGATTTCCGCCTCATCCCGGACGCCACCAAGGGATATGCGGACAAATTGACGGCCCATGGCCCGGGCCACGGACTTGCTCAGCGAGGTTTTCCCCACCCCGGGCGGGCCGACCAGACAGAGAATCGGCCCTTTGATTTTGTCGGTCACCTTGCAGACCGCGAGATATTCGACGATCCG
>JACQYM010000031.1:7066-7743 GCA_016208225.1 Deltaproteobacteria bacterium
GCCGAGTCCGAAATGATCTTTATTCAGAATCTGCTCGGCCTTTTTGATATCAATCCTTGCCTTGCTCTTCTCAAGCCAGGGAAGGCTGAGAATGATGTCTATGTAGTTGCGGACAACCGTTGCCTCGGCGGACATGGGAGGCATCATCTTCAGTTTTTTCAGCTCCTGCCTGGCCTTGTCTTTGGCCGCCTTCGGCATTTTCTTCTTTTCGATCTGCTGGTCAAGGTCCGCCAGTTCGGCGCTGACATCATCCTTGCCGCCGCCCATCTCCTTCTGGATCACCCGCATCTGTTCGGCCAGATAGTAATCCTTCTGGGTTTTTTCCATTTTTTTCTTCACCTGGGTGCGGATATTTTCTTCCAGGGAAGCGATCTCACTTTCTTTATGGATAAGGCCCAGCACCAGTTCCATTCGTTCCAGCAGAGGAATGGTGCTCAGGATCTGCTGTTTTTCCTCAACGCTGACCGGCAGATGTCCTGCCAGAAAATCGATGAATTTTACCGGCAATTCGATTTTGGCAAGCGACTTGATGACCTCGTTGGGGATCTTCTTGTTGTGTTTCGCATATTGCCGGAAAGAGGCTAAAATCTCCCGGATATAGGCCGCCGTCAGATTGTCGGACTGCATTTCTTCAGGAAATTCTTCCACCTCAACGGTAAAATAATCCTGACCCGGCA
>JACQYM010000031.1:7840-13378 GCA_016208225.1 Deltaproteobacteria bacterium
AATAATAGTGACCGGGCAAAAATGAGACAATCCAGCCCCGCTGCTTGCCCTCAACCAGGGCTTTGATGGTGCCATCCGGCAGCCGTAAAAGCTGCAGCACCGAGGCAACCGTGCCGATCTGATAGACACCTTCCTCATCCGGATCATCGATGGAGGCATCCTTCTGGGTGCTCAGAAAGATGCTGGTACGATTGGACATTGCCTGTTCCAGGGCCTTGATGGACTTGCTCCGCCCGACGACAAGCGGCGCCACCATATAGGGGAACAAAACGATATCCCGCAACGGCATCATGGGATAAATATTTGTTTCGGTTTCTAACATAGTGATAATTCTGTTTTAAGTATTATGATGTAAATACGAGAGATAATTTCTACCATCGATGGAGCAAGAATACAAATCAGGATGGCGAACCATTCAAACAGTAAAAGGGTGAAAATCGTCAGATGCAACGCTCTCAGATCCCGTCATTGCGGTGCCCCAAGGTCCCACGCAATGACGAGATCATCCAACGCAAGTGACAGTCGGCGACTTTTTTTGTTTCGCCATCAAGATTAGAATAATAAGATACAGCAGCCTGTCTGCCCAAGCCGGGGACTCAACCTGCTTGTCGGGCAGGGACAAGGTGATCAGCAGTCATGAATATTATCTACACAACGTCGGCTATTTCTCAAGCGCTTTTTTTTGTTTCATTCTCATAAAGGACAACCGGATAATCACCGTTCAGGATCACCTGCTCGCTGATCACGCATTCCTTCACATTGGACTCGGAAGGCAGTTCAAACATGATGTCGAGCATGGCCTTTTCCATCACGGAACGAAGCCCCCTGGCCCCGGATTTGCGCTTCATTGCCTCCTTGGCAATCGCGGCCAGGGCGCCTTCGGTAAACCGCAGCCGAATATTTTCAAACTCGAAAAGCTTCTCGTACTGTTTTGTCAGGGCGTTCTTCGGCTCCCGGAGGATTCTGACCAGATCCTCTTCCTCGAGTTCCTCCATGGTGGCAATCACCGGCAGACGTCCGACAAGCTCGGGTATCAGACCGAACTGGAGCAGGTCCTCGGACTGCACGGAGGCGAGAACCTCGCCCATTTTTTTCTTGGTCTTGCCGACCACTTTGGCGCCGAAACCAATGGATTTCGTGCCGGTTCTTCTCTTGATGACCTTTTCCAGACCGACAAAGGCGCCGCCGCAGATAAACAGGATATTTGAGGTATCAATCCGGACATAATCCTGCTGTGGATGCTTTCTGCCGCCTTTGGGCGGTACACTGGCCACCGTTCCCTCGATGATTTTCAACAGCGCCTGCTGCACCCCTTCACCCGAGACATCCCTGGTAATGGAGGCGCTGTCCGATTTTCTGGCAATCTTGTCAATCTCGTCGATGTAAACAATGCCGCGGCTTGCCTTATCGATATCATGGTCCGCCGCCTGGAGCAGATTGACCAGGATATTTTCCACATCCTCTCCCACATAACCGGCTTCGGTTAGGGTGGTGGCATCGGCAATGGCAAAGGGCACGTTGAGTATTTTGGCCAGCGTCTGGGCAAGCAGCGTCTTGCCGCTGCCGGTCGGCCCGATGAGGATGATATTGCTTTTCTGCAGCTCGACATCCCCTTCCTTGTTGGTGTATTTGGACTCAACCCGCTTATAATGATTATGGACGGCCACCGCCAGAATGCGTTTGGCCAGGTCCTGGCCGATCACATACTGATCAAGATGGAGCTTGATTTCCCTGGGCTTTAAGATAGCGCCATCGGCCTGTTCCTCAAGTTCATGGAGACGGTCTTCACTGACGATTTCATTGCAGAGGTCAATGCACTCATCGCAGATGTAGACGTTTGGTCCGGCAATGAGTTTTCTGACCTCATCCTGACTTTTCCCGCAAAAGGAACATATTACATCGATTTCATTATGGTCATCCGCCATAACTATTCCTCCTCGTCAATATTTTCCCGTTTGCCGAGAACCTTGTCAATCAGGCCGTATTCCCTGGCTTCCGTGGCACTCATAAAATAATCTCTTTCCGTGTCAGCCTGGATTCTTTCAAGAGATTGACCTGTATGGCGGGCGAGAAGTTTGTTGAGGTCCTCCCGCATGCGCAGAATTTCCCGGGCATGGATGTCGATGTCCGAGGCCTGCCCCTGGTACCCGCCCATGGGCTGATGGATCAGAATCCGTGAATTCGGCAGGGCATATCTTTTCCCCGGCGCGCCCGCGGCAAGGAGAAAAGCGCCCATGCTCGCCGCCTGGCCCATGCAGAGGGTGGCGATATCACTTTTAATGTACTGCATTGTATCGTAAATAGCCAGCCCCGCGGTAACGACTCCGCCGGGGGAATTGATATAAAAGGTGATATCCTTGTCAGGGTCTTCAGCTTCCAGAAACAGCAGCTGGGCGATAATGACATTGGCAACATCATCATTCACCGCCCCGCCGAGGAAAATGATCCTCTCTTTCAAAAGGCGGGAGTAAATATCGTAAGCCCGCTCCCCGCGCGGGCTCTGCTCAACAACAACCGGAATTAAATTCATGCGCTGGCTCCTGCTTTTTCTGATTCATCACCGCCTGCCTCTGCCGATATTTCCTTCACCACGGCATTGGTGCGCAGGAACTCAAGAATTTTTTCACTCAGGAGTTCATTCATGAAAGGCAGCAGTTCATTGCGGCTGCGGAAATATTTTTTCACCTCGTCAACCGGCATGCCGTATTGGGACGCTATCCGCTCAAAACCCTTGCTGATATCCTCGTCGGTGAGTTTAATATCTTCCACTTCGGCAATTTTCTTGAGGATAAAATCCCCCCGTACCCTTTTCGCGGCGGCATCCTTGTAATTTTCAACCAGTTTTTCCTGGCTCATGCCGGCAGATTCGAGCGTAAGCCCCTGTTTCTGCAGATGGTCCTCCAACTGCTTGATCTGCTCATTGACCTCATAGGCCACAAGCTTGTCCGGCACCGCAAAATCATGCTTTTCCAGGATCTTCAACATGATTTTATCCGTTAGATCACCGGACTGGGCATCGGCTCGCTGCTTCTCGATTTTCCGGCGGACATGTTCCTTCAACAGGTCAAGGGTCGTGAACTCCTCGCCGACGTCCTGGGCGAATTCGTCGTTCACCTCGGCCAGGACGCGCTCCTTCACTTCCTTGACCACTATCTTGAATTCCACCTTTTTCCCGGCCAGAATCGGGTTGGGAAAAGAGGGGGGAAATTCGATGGCCCGGCTCGTCTCCTCACCTTTCCTGAGACCGAGACAGGCGCTTTCAAATTCCTTGCCCTGCCGGCCGGATCCGACTTCCACGGAATAATTCTCCGCCTTTACCGACCTTATTGCTTCACCATTAGCATCATAGCCCTGAAAATCAACGACCACCAGATCATTTTCCATGACCCCGCGCTCATCGACGTTGCGCAGCGGGGCCATTTCCTTGCGCAGCGACTCGATCTCAGCCGCCACCGTCTCATCGCTCACGACGATTTTCGGCATTTCCACCTCAATGCCTTTATACTGCCCCATCTCGAACTGCGGTTTGACATCGATCTCGGCCTCATAGATAAAGGTGCCGTCATCGGCAAATTTATGGCTCTTGATCTCAGGATGGACAACCGGTTTGCAATCGGTCTTCTCCAGGGCGTCAAAATAGGTATCCTGAACCAGTTTTTCCCCCACTTCCATTTTAATCTTTTCCCCATAGCCTTTTTCAAGAACTTTTCTCGGCACTTTGCCCTTGCGGAAGCCCTTGATCGACACTTCCGCCTGCAGTTCCTTATAGGCATCCTCAATCTTTCGGGCGACAACGTCTTCCGGAACGACAATTTTCAGGGTTTTCGTAAGGGGGCTTACATCTTCCACGCTGACCTGCATATGATACCTTCCTTTTCTGAAATATAAAAAAATCTATTTGCTTCGGTATGTCTAAAAAAATCAAAAAGGCAAAGGTGCTGAACAAATCAGCCCTTTGCCTCAACCTTTCACTCAAGCCATCCTGCCATGAGAGAGGGGCTTGAAGCAACCCTCCGCCCCGGTTTCATCGGGAGAGAAGGCCATCCTGCGCAAAAGCCGTACAGCTTCATCTTTAACAGCATCGTCAAAATTAAGATCAACAACCTTAACTGTCAATCCTAAAATGTCGAACAAAATAACAGAAAATTGACTTTTTGGGTACACAATAATGCTTTGCCTTCCTGAGTGGTTTTCCTATTTGACAGCAACAGTTTGTCAACGATAACCTGCCGAAAAAATGAAACAAAATCTATTATTCCGCATTTTCGGACTTGATTCCGGGAAAATGAACTTTTCCCGCGAACTGCGAAAACTAAGTACTTATACCTATACATCTGAAATGATTACCGTTCGCAATTAATTTTCTGAATGGCACGAATAGTGCGCACCCATGTTGCGAAGTGATAATTCGTGATCCTCACCAGGAGGGCGCGCAAGAAATTTCGATAGACACTCAGGAGGAGAAGAAACGATGAAGAAAAAAATTTTGGCGGGGTTGGGGAGTGGTGTATTATTTCTAGGGGCAACCGGGCCGGTCGCATTTGCCGCCCCGATTTCAAGTAGCAATGACGCTGCCCTGACCGGGGCGACCATCATCCGTTTTGAAGACATAACCCCTGGTCAGTATGTATCGCTGACCCTTGAAAATCTTACCATCTCCACGATAACGTATTACGAACCCGACCCCACCTTTACCCCTAAAATAAACGTGGGGAACGACGTCAGACAGGGGAAATGGGTGCCGCCCACCGACAAATATCTGTACAACCTCTTTGCCCAGGGCGATGACCTGTACTTTGATTTCGCTGCCAACGTCAGCGCCTTCGGGCTGCAAATCGGGAAAACCAATGCGGTACAGTCACTCACCGCATGGGACAGGGCCGGCAACCTGATCGAGACGGTTGAGGTCCCGGACATGACCACCTGGATAAACCCCAACTGATACTTCGGCATCAGTTCGCTGGACGGTAACATTTCGCGTGTCACTTTAAATGTGACTGCTGACCCGCTTTATGTCGATGACGTCGCCTACGTTGAGGCACCAACCCCTGTGCCGGTACCGACCACCCTCCTCCTCATGGGGAGCTGTCTCGTTGGCCTGGCAGGAGCAAGACGCAACAAGAAAGCCTGATCCGGCCGTTTACTGGAGCAGAAACACCAAGGCAGGGCCGCAATGGCCCTGCCTTTTTCATTGCCGGGAGCAAAAAGCAAGGAGAGGCTGAAGGATAAAAAAATGGTGCGAGAGGGGGGATTTGAACCCCCACACACGAAGTGCGCTAGATCCTAAGTCTAGTGCGTCTACCAATTCCGCCACTCTCGCTTTTTGTGGAAATTAAACAAATTTTGCAGGACAGTCAAGGCTGCTAAAGTTTTCATAAAAAAAGCATCCCATGCCGTTCGCCATCTTTTTATTTTTCGCTTTGCACTTTGCACCTTTTGCGGGTAAGTTGGACATCTTTTTATTATTGTCCTGCTGTCGCAAACTTAATTTTTAAGGATATCAGAATGTCCTCGCACGATAAAGTAAAGCCGGCATTC
>JACQYM010000032.1 GCA_016208225.1 Deltaproteobacteria bacterium
GCTCTTCCGATCTGCACCGGTTTTTTGTTTTTAGACGAAAGGCCTCTTTTGTCGGGTTACGCGATACACCCGCTAACCCGACCTACGCTCTGAAAGTCGATAGTAATCACATAAAGTTTTATTACGGGGCGTTATCCCTGTGTGCTCTGTGGTGGATTTGCAGTTTTACGAAATTGTCATGTCATGGAAATTCCGGGATTGTTTTACATATTATAAGCGGTTTCGCTATGGGAACTCTGATCAAGGCCAACCACCTCGTTCTCATGGCTGACCCGGAGCCCGCCGCTGACCAGATCAATGATTTTCAGCAGAACCAGGCTGACGATAAAGGCATAGGCCCCGACAACCGCCACGCCGAAGATCTGGGTGCCCAGAAAGGCCGCATTGCCTGCCAGCAGACCGTCAGCCCCGTTCGGGTTGACCGCCTTGGTGGCAAAGACGCCGAGGCAGATGGTGCCGATGATGCCGCCCAGGCCATGGATGCCCACCACGTCCAGGCTGTCGTCAAAGCCGATCCTGTTTTTCATGGCAACAGCCGTATAGCAGCAGGCCCCGGCAATAATGCCGATCATAATGGCGGCATTGGCGGTGATGAATCCGGCCCCGGGGGTAACGGTTGCCAGTCCGGCTATGGCCCCGGAGGCGGCGCCGAGGGTGGTCGGTTTGCCGCGGTGCAGCCACTCGACGATAATCCACATCCCCATGCCGGCCATGCCGGCCAGATGGGTGGAAATAAAGGCGGTCGCGGCAATACCGTTCGCCGCCAGGGCGCTGCCGCCGTTAAAGCCGAACCAGCCGAACCAGAGCAGGCCGGTGCCGAGCAGGGTCATGGGCAGATTGTGGGGAATAAAGCTTTCCCGACCCAGTCCTTTGCGCGGCCCAAGCACCAGCACCGAGGCCAGGGCGGCCATGCCGGAGGTAAGATGCACCACCAGTCCGCCGGCAAAATCAAGAACCCCTTTGGCGCCAAGCCACCCCCCGTAGCCCCATATCCAGTGGCAGACCGGGTTGTAGACCAGGAGGGTCCAGCACAGACTGAAGAAAAGAAAAGGGCCGAAGCGCATCCGTTCGGCAAAGGCGCCGGTGATCAGCGCCGGCGTGATGATGGCAAACATGCACTGATAGATCATGAAGACATTGTGGGGAATGGTGGTCGCGTAATGGGCGCTCGGCTCGGCAGTGACCCCGTGCAGGGCAAAAAAGGAGAGATCGCCGATCAGGCCGCCCACGTCGGGGCCAAAGGCCATGCTGTAGCCGATATAGACCCATTCGATGCTGATGACCGAAATCATGATGAAAGACTGCAGTATGGTGCCGAGAACGTTTTTGCCACGCACCATCCCTGCATAAAAAACGGCAAGTCCGGGGGTCATCAGCAGCACCAGGGCTGCTGAAATAAGGATAAATGCGGTGTCGGCGGCTGAAATCATTGCTGGGGTTCCTCCCTGATAAATGGCATGGGCAAAGGTGGACGGAGAGCTTTTGAGACATTAGCAAAGGTTGTGCCAACAGCATGATTCGCCTAATATGCTGATATTGCTGCAATAGTGCTGAAGATGTTTTGCCGGGGAACGGGATTCTTTTTACGAAATTGTAAAAAGAAAAATATGGATTACGAAAATGTAAGGTTGCGGGGATTAATTGAGTACCTGGTACCGGTCGAACATGATGGTGGAAATCGGATTCTGCGGCCACTCCTGCTGCAGCCAGGATTGCAGATTCTGGATCATCTCCCCCCTGGCAAGGGCGTAGCGGCGCAATTCCTCGGGCGGGCGATTGGCGAAGAATTGAAAGATCGTGTTCCGGATAATGGGCCGTTTTTCTTCGGGGATGCTGCGGCCCGGTTCAAGCAGCAGCACCAGGCTTAAATCGATGCGGACCAGCACGCTCTCCAGGCCGTTGCCTTGCGGTACGGCAATAAAAAAGCCGGGCATGGGCCATTTTTTTCTGTTTTTGCCGAGGGATGGGATCTGCTCGGACTGGAGGAAGGGTTCCTGAGATGAAGCAACCGCAGGAGGCGCGGCCTCCTGTGTGCCCTGCGGCTCATGGGCCGGTGCGGGGGCCTTGGCGGCAACGGCCTGCTCTGTCTCCGGCGGCTGCTGTTCCGCCAGCTGCCGGGTGGTGGAGTGAAAAAAAAGAAAAGCGCCCACAAACAGCATGGCGCCAAGTGCCAGCCCAGGGAAAAGGATTTTCTGATAACCCGGACGGGTCTTCAGCCAGCCGGCGGACCTGCCCAGCCAGGCGGCAGATCCGGCCAGCCAGGCGGCAAGCGCGGCCGGCAGGATTGAGGGGGACGGCGAGATTCTCTTTTCCGCCCCGGCGAGGGTTTTTTCCCGGGCGGCGGTGGGGGTGGCCGTGCTGGTCTCTTTTGGCTTGGGCTCGTCGGTGACCAGGAGCGAGGCCAGATCTTCCAGCTCCACTCCCTGGGAAGATCCGCCTTCCTTTTCGAGAAAAACTTCGGCTTCATCCTCAGGGGAAAGCATGAAGTCTTCCGCCTGAAAAGCCGCTTCCCAATCCCCTCCTAAGTCGTCATCCAGCCCTCCCGGCAGTTCAAAATCGAATAAATCTTTGGAGTCGGAATCTTTAGCCATTTACTTTGCATGGGGAAGATATTTCAGCAGCATGTGGCCGGCCGCGGCATGTTGCCCGTCGGCCAACCGGGCTTCGCTGACTGGCGGTTAACGCCCGAAAACCTTGTCAATTTTTTCCCCGAGTGTTTCCGCCGTGAAGGGCTTGACAATGTATTGGCTCACCTTGGCCTTGACGGCCAGGATGATGTTGTCCTGCTGCGCCTCGGCGGTAACCATGATAAAAGGGATATGGGCCAGTTTGGGATCGGCGCGGACATGTTTCAGCAGGTCGAGCCCGGTCATCTTGGGCATGTTCCAGTCGGAAATGATCATGTCGATCTTTTCGCCCTTGAGCACATCGACTGCCGTGGTGCCGTCATCAGCCTCGACAATATTTTTGTACCCGAGCTGCACAAGGATGTTTTTGACAATCCGCCGCATGGTGGCAAAATCATCAACAATGAGAACTTTTATATTGGTATCTGCCATATCATCCCCCTCTGATGAACAAACGGCTTTCTATCGTTTTTTGAAATCAATGACCCGCAACACGGGCGCCGGGTAGTCATGCCCAATAAAAATATATGATTTAATCCGTTCCGTAAAGCTGCAATCAGCCGGCCAGGGCTTTTTTCAGTTTCGTGCGCAGGCGCAGCATGGCCTTGCTGTGCATCTGCGAGATGCGAGATTCCGTATAGCCGAGAATATGGCCGATTTCCTTCATGGTCAATTCATTATAATAATAAAGCGAAACGGTCAGCCGTTCCTTTTCCGGCAGCTCGTCAATGGTTCTGGCCAGCAGTTCCCTGATCTGGGCAAGGTTGATGACGGAATACGGATCATTGTCGGTGTCGGAGAACGGCTCCGATACGGTATCCGATCCGGTGTTGTCACTTTTTTTCTGGCGCAGCAGTTCGATATCGAGAAAGGTAACGGATTTGGTCTCGTCCAGCAGTTTGTGGAAGTTGGCCAGGGTTATATTGAGTTTCTGGGCCATCTCCTCATCGGTGGCCGGGCGGCCCAGTTTTTTTTCCAGTTCGGCGCAGGCCTGCTCCAGGTCGGTGATTTTGCGGCGGATGGAGCGCGGGACCCAGTCCAGGGAGCGGAGTTCATCCAGCATGGCCCCTTTGATGCGGAATTCGGCATAGGTCTTGAACTGCACATTTTTGCTCAGGTCAAACTTGTCGATGGCGTCGATCAGGCCGATAATGCCGCAGCTGATGAGGTCATCGAGCGACACCTGGGACGGCAGGCGGCTGGCCAGGCGGGTGGCAATGTATTTGATTAACGGCGTATAGGCGAGGATGAGTTCATTGCGCTTTTCAGGGGGAAGTTCGGCGGCAGAACTGAAATAGGCCTTGGTATAGTCCTTGAATTTGGGCGACTGCTGCTTGATCATGTTGTTTAGTAAATGTGTCCCTTGCTGAAAGTTCATTTCCGTCGAGCCGTCAAAACCGTGTAAACTCACTTACTATATTATAAATCCAACAGTCCTTTCCAGAAAAATTTAATATTTCCATCAGCCTGGGAGACTTTCTGTTCCTCGGCGATCACCTTGGCAAGTTTGTGGAACATGGCGGCAACCGGGGAGTGGGGCGAGAGTTCGGTGACGAGGCGCTGGGCCCGGACGGCCTGGGGCAGTTTTTTATCATAGGGGAGGCAGCCGAGATAATCGAGGGAAAGGGTGTCCAGGAAGCGGTCGGCCACCAGGGTCAGCTGCCGGAAAACGGCCAGTCCCTCCTTTTCCGATTGGGCCGAGTTGACGAGGATGCGGAATCTTTTGACGTCATGGCGGGTGGAAAGCACCTTGATCATCGCATAGGCATCGGTCAGGGAGGTCGGTTCCGGGGTCAGCACGATGATGCGTTCCTCGGCCGCCAGGGTGAAGTAGATGACATTTTTGTTAATGCCGGCGGCCGTATCGATGAGCAGAATGTCGATTGAGTCCCCCAGTTCCGCCATTTCGGCGAGAAAGTAGAGTTTCTGTTCCTCGGTCAGCTCGGCAAGTTCGAGAACGCCGGAGCTGGCGGGCAGAATGGCAATGCCGCCGGGACCGGTCACCATGATCTCGCGTAAGGTTTTTTCGCCCAGAAAAACGTGGTTGAGATTATAGCGCGGCGTCAGTCCCAGCAGCACATCGATATTGGCCAGGTTGAGGTCCGCATCAAGAACCACGACCCTCTGGCCCAGTCTGGTCAGGCAATAGGCGAGGTTGGCGACTATATTGGTCTTGCCCACCCCGCCTTTGCCGCTCGTCACACAGATGACCCTGGGATATCTGCCCGGGGCGGCAGCAGCATGCCGCGGACGGGGGCTCTGGTTCCGGTCCATGATTTTTTCCAAGGTATCTGCCTGATGCATGATGGTTTCCTTAACAGGAGCGGCTGCCGGGCAGGGGGCTTTCGTTGCCGGCGACGGCGGCCCAGCCGTGTTTGAAAATTTTTTCCAGGAAAGGCTTTGAGGCAACGAAAAAGTCTTCCGGCACCTTCTGGCCGGTGGCCACATAGGAGATGGGAATGCCGACACCGGCAATCTGCTGGCAGAGCGCGGCATACGCCCTTGTCTCATCCAGTTTGGTCAGGATGAGACCCGTGGGGCACAAGGCGGAATAGGCATCGATGATATATTGCAGATCCTCCTTTTTGGTGGTGGCGCTTAAAACGAGTTGCGTTTCAAGACGGTTGACCACGGAAAGCCAGTCGGCCAGTTCGGAGAGATGGGCGGCGTCATAGGGGCTCTTGCCGGCCGTATCGATGATGATGAGATCGCAGTCGCTGTGCCGGGCCACGGCACTGGCGAGCTCCTTTTTGCGCAGGACGATTTCACAGGGCAGCTGCATGATTCTGGCGTAGGTCCTGATCTGATCGGTGGCGCCGATGCGGTAACAGTCCATGGAAATCAGGGCCACCTTGCAGTTGTCCTGCAACTTATACCAGGCGGCGATTTTGGCGGACGTAGTGGTCTTGCCCACGCCGGTTGGCCCGACGAGGGCCAGGATAACCGGTTTCCGCGCCCCATGCACCGCGGGCGGGCCGGCCTGGAGCTGGTCGATCAGCTGATTGCGCCAGCGGGCCACCTCTTCCGGATCAGGGCGTTTTGCCGTCGGGGTGGCCGCGGGCGCCGCCACGGCGGGCGGTGCGGCCTGCCCTTTGCTGACCGGCGGCGGCACACCCTTGCTGCGCAGCAGGCTGGCAAAGCGCAGGCGGAGATCATGGGCCTCAAAGCTTATTTCCCGGTTGCTCGCCGGCTGCGCCGTTTTTCGCCGGTCAGCCGGGAGGCACCGGGCCTCTTTTTTCCTGACCGACTCATATCCGTACATGGCCGGCTCCCTGGGGCCGGCGGCTTCTCCGCTGTCGTCCGCGGTGGCGGTAATGGTTTCAAGATCATAATCAACCGCCGCCACCACCTCGTAGCGCTGGTCCGCCGTGCCGGCGTCAATGGTCTTATTCGCCAGAATAACGGCATCTTCGCCCAGTTCTTTTTTTACCAGGGCAAAGGCGGTCTTGCTGTCCGGGGCTTCGAATCTTTTAATGCGCATGTGCTCGGTGGATAGTCTGTTATGTCGGATAAAAGGCTATTTTTTAGCCTTGATGTCAACGGTGCCGAGAGACTGGATCTTCGACTGGTTCGTCAGTTCATTATGGGACAATACCACCACCTGCGGCATAAATCTCTCAATTAGTTTGCGCAGATGCCGCCGCACCACCGGGGAGGTGATGACGATCGGCTGATATCCTTCATGGGAGACTTTGTCCACCATGGCCTGCATCGCTTCAATTATTTTTTGTCCCAGATTCGGGTCCATGGCCAGAAAGGATCCCTGTTCAGTGGACTGCACCGATTCCCGGATAAGGTCTTCAATCTGCGTGGTCAGGGTGATCACCGACAGGGTGCCCGTGTCATCGGTCAGGGTGCTGATGATGGAGCGGGACAGTTTCTGCCGCACATACTCGGTGAGGATTTCCGTATCCTTGCCCATGGGGGCGTAATCAGCCAGGGTCTCGCAGATGGTCAGCAGATTTCTGATGGAAATCCGCTCCCGCAGCAGATTCTGCAGAATTTTCTGGACCTTGCCCAGGGGGAGAAGGCCCGGCACCAGCTCTTCCACCACCTTCGGGTGGTTTTTGGCCAGATTGTCCAGCAGCTTCTGGGTGTCCTGGCGTCCCAGCATCTCATCGGCATGGGTGCGCAGCACCTCGGTGAGATGGGTTGCCACCACGGTTGACGGATAAACAGCCGTATAACCGGCCCGCTGCGCCTCATCCTTTTTATCGGCGCTGATCCACAGGGCCGGCAGTTTAAAGGCCGGTTCCTCGGTGGGGATCCCTTCCACCACCCTTTTGGCCCCGCCCGAGTCCATGGCCAGAAAATAGCCCATCATCAGCTCGCTGCGGGCGATCTCGACCCCCTTGAGCAGCAGCACATACTCGCCCGGTTTGATCTGCAGATTGTCGCGCACATGCAGGGGCGGGATGATAAGGCCCATGTCAATGGCGAACTGGCGACGGATGCCCCGGATCCGCTCCAGCAGGTCCCCTTCCTGGGTCTCGTCCACCAGGGGGATCAGGCCGTAGCCCACCTCAAGCTCCAGGGTGTCAAGGGGCAGCAGCGCCTCCACCGTTTCCGGTGAGCCGGGCGGCGGTCCTGTTTCCCTTCTTTTTTCCTCGGCAATTTTATCTTCCGCCTGTTCGACGGCCATGTTCTGAAAGGCAATCCAGGCCAGACCGCCCATGACCGCGCCCAGCAACAGAAAGGGGATATGGGGCAGACCGGGGATCAGGCCGAAAAGCATGATAATGCCGGAGGAGACGGCCAGGGCCTGGGGCTGGCGGCCGAACTGCTTGGCCAGCTCCTTGCCCATGCTGGTATCGGATGCGGCGCGGCTGACGATGATACCGGCGGAGGTGGAAATGATCAGTGAGGGAATCTGGGAAACGAGCCCGTCGCCGATGGTGAGCAGGGTATAGGTTTCGGCCGCCTGCAAAATGGGCAGATTCTCGCTGATAACGCCGATGAAAAGCCCGCCCACGATATTGATGACCATGATGATGATGCTGGCCACCGCCTCGCCGCGGACAAATTTGCTCGCGCCGTCCATGGACCCGTAAAACTCCGATTGCCGGCTGATTTCCGAGCGACGCTGTTTGGCCATTTCCTCATTGATGAGGCCGGCGTTCAGGTCGGCGTCGATGGCCATCTGTTTGCCCGGCATGGCGTCCAGGGTGAAGCGGGCGGCAACCTCGGCGATGCGGCCGGAGCCTTTGGTGATAACGATGAAGTTGATGAGCACCATGATGAGAAAGATGATCAGACCGACCGCGAAGTTGCCGCCCACTACAAAGTTGCCGAATGACTGAATGACCTGGCCCACCGCGCCGGGGCCTTCGTGGCCGTGCAGCAGGATGAGGCGGGTGGAGGCGATATTCAGCGACAGCCGGTAGAGCGTGGTCAGCAGCAGCAGGGAGGGAAAGGCGGAAAATTCCAGCGGATCGGTGTTGTACATGGACATGAGCAGGATGACGAGGCTCATGGTGATGCCCAGGGAGAGCAGCAGGTCCAGCATGAGGGTCGGCAGCGGCAGGATCATGACCATCAGAATGCCCACCAGGCCGACGGCCACCATGAGACTTGACATCTCGATGTTGACCGCTTTCCATCCTATTCTTTCGACTTTTTCCGCCATGGGTTACTCGAGTTGCGGTTCTACGCGCTTTTCTTTTTCGACTGATACACATAGGCCAGGATTTCGGCCACTGCCTGGAAGAGATTCTCCGGTATCAGTTCATTGATTTCCACCAGCTTGTACAGCGACTGGGCCAGGGGTTTATCCTCAATGACCGGGATGTTGTGTTCCCGGCCGATTTCCTTGATGCGCTGGGCGATCACGCCCGCCCCCTTGGCCAGCACGGTCGGCGCGCTCATGGCCGTCGGATCATAGGCCAGGGCCACGGCCAGATGGGTGGGGTTGGTGATGATGACATCCGCTTTCGGCACCTCGGCCATCATGCGTTTGCGGGCCATCTGCATCTGGATGGAGCGGATGCGGCCCTTGACATGCGGATCGCCCTCCGTCATTTTTGCCTCTTCCTTCACTTCCTGCTTGGTCATTTTCATCTTGGACATGAATTGCCAGCGCTGGAAGGCATAGTCAAGAGCGGCCAGAAGCGCGATGATCAGCGCCGCTTTTAAAAAGATCCAGAAGGAAACCTTGGCAAAAAAAATCAGGATGGGGTACGGCTCCTGGTCCATCAGGGGCATGATGCCGTCAAGGTTTTTCATGACCTCCTTGTAGGAGACATAGCTGACAATGGCCAGCTTGGCAATCGATTTGATCGTGTTGGCCAGGGTCTGCAGGGAAAAGATGCGGCGGAAACCCTGGATCGGATCGATTTTGTCCAGCTGCGGCGTCATCTTTTCCGTGGTGTAGAGAAAGCCGACCTGCGCATAATTGGCCGCCAGGGCCGTGATGAAAAGGACAAGCAGCATGGGGCCGGTAAGAATGGCGACATGCCGCATCGATTCAAAGGTCAGCATCATCATGTTGCCCGGAATAATCTGGATCGTATGCAGGTTGGTGAGGTAATGGCGCAGCAGGTCGAGGCAGTTCCGCAGCAGAAAACCGCTGAGCATGTAGAGGGTCAGCAGCCCGACCAGCAGCACCGCGGCCGAGGGCACCTCCATGCTTTTCGCCACATCACCTTTTTTTCTGGCGTCCTGGAGCCTTCGCCCGGTGGGTTCTTCGGTTTTTTCCTGGCCGCCCGGTTCTTCAGCCATCTTTTATCCTCCCAGCCCCTGGGCAAGTCTGGGCAGCAGTCGGCCGAGCATCTCGAACTGCCCGATCATCAGGGGGAGAAAATAGACAAGCGACAAGCCGACAAAAATAAAACCCACCCCGATATTGATCGGCATGCCCACGATGAGAATGGGGATCTGCGGTACGGTTTTGGCGATGATGCCCATGGCGATATGGGAGAAGAAAACCGCGGCCGAGGCCGGGGCCATGATCTTCACCGACATGACGAACATGAGTGACGTTCCCTGCATCAGGCCCTCGAATGTCGCCTGGCCGATATGCAGGGTGCCCGGCGCGACCCAGATGAAGCTGACATGCAGGGTTTTGATATACAGATGGTGACCGTCAACGGCCAGAAAGATGAGAATGGCGATGAGGTTCCAGAGCTGGCCGATCAGCGATGTCTGGTTGCCGAACTGGGGGTCCAGGACCCCGGCCATGCCCATGCCCATCTGGATGCCCACCATCTGGCCGGCGATCTGCACCGCGTCAAAAATCAGCCGGGTGAAGACGGCCAGAATGGCGGCAAAGGCCACTTCGCTGACCACAAAGATGAGAAATCCGGAAAAGGTGGCCGGCATCTGTTCAGCCTGCACCGGCACCACGGGCAGCAGCACAAGGGCGGTGGCCGCGGTGAGCAGGATTTTCACCTGGGAGGGGACGTTGCGCGACCCGGTGATGGGCATCAGAAAAAGCAGTGGGCCCACCCTGATCATGATCATGACCATGACCAGGAATTGATTCAGCGTCCAGTTCAGCAGGGTGGCATCAACCATAGTCTTCTCGCTGTCAGCGGATGAGATCCGGAATGCTGAGAAAGAGATCCTGGGTGTAATCGGTCATTTTGATCAGCATCCAGGAAGAAAAAAAGAGCAGGGCAAGCATGACGGCCACGATCTTGGGGACAAAGGTCAGGGTCATTTCCTGAATCTGGGTCGTGGCCTGGAAAATGGCGACCGCCAGCCCCACCGCCATGCCGATGAGCAGCAGCGGGGCTGACAGCAGCAGGGAGATGAGAACGGCATTCTGACCCAGGGTGACCGCTTCAATTGGATCCATAGCTATACTCCAAAACTTTTTACCAGAGACCCGACAATAAGATACCAGCCGTCAACCAGCACAAAAAGCAGCAGTTTGAAAGGCAGCGACACCATAACCGGGGGCAGCCGTTATACGCCTGCTGCAGCCCTATCTTTTCATTCATATAGGGTTTCACCGCCGTTTCGTTCATCGCGGTCAAGACCGGGGTCATGATAAACAGCGTTAAAAACAGGGAAAGACCGACGAGCAGCTGGGCCGGCGGCATCTGCTGCGTGCCCAGGGCGCTGCGCAGAAAAGAAAAGGCCACCACCAGCCTGGTGAAACAGGTGGTCATCAGGATAATGGCCGGGGCCACGGACAGCACGGTGAAAAGGAGCAGGATCTCGATCAGGACGGAAACCTGCTTGGGGTCGCTGGTTTCGGCCAGACCCACCTGCACCGTGGGCAGGGTCACCGCCCAACCGGGCGATGCGGCCAGCAGCAGGAAAACAAAGGGGGCAATGCGGAGGGCTGTTTTTTTCATTGGCCCCCCCCT
>JACQYM010000087.1 GCA_016208225.1 Deltaproteobacteria bacterium
AACCCGGACAACCTCAGGCAGGAAACCCTGGTCCCCGCCGATCTGGTGGAAAGGCATTTCGATCCCTGACGTCTGATTGACCAGGGCGATGTTCAGGAATCGGGAACTGCAGCCGTTCAGCAGGCGGAAGCGATATTTGGCCGGGGCCACTTCCAGGGCGGGCCAGACGGCGCCGTTGACCACCATGGTGTTGAAAAAGGCCTCCGGATTCCAGATGGGAGGGATATCGGAAGCAGGATCAGGAAAAAAGGGAATCTGCAGATCCGGCGGAGTAAGCAGTTCAAAAAAGGAGCGGTGATCCGGATAGAACAGAGAGCCGTCCGCATTAAAGGAACGGTCCTGGATGGCGATGGGAATCTCCCGGATGGTGCTGCGGTATGCGCCATCGAAGTTCGGATCGCCCGCGCCCAGCGCCGGGGCCGGGCCGGGCAGCTGGGCCGCCAGGCCGGTGGCGGCGTCGAGCACGTTGGCATCGCCATTGGCGCCGCCGCGGATCAGCCAGAAGCCGGCCGGACCGGCGTAGACATTGACCCTGGTCATGCCCATGGCATGGTCATGATACCAGATGGTGGTGGCCGGCTGGTCATTCTCATAGGCGTAAAAGGCGGAACCTAGCACGGTGTTGGTCCGGTCATACTGATCATAGAGCGAGCCCTGGGTGGCATAGCCGGCCGGAATATTCAGCGCATCCGGCAGCCACCAGGCTTCGGGATAGCCGTCACTCTCCGGATTCACATGGGAGCCGTGGACATGGGTGACGATGGGTACCGGACCGGTGTAAGGCAGCGCGCTCATGCCGGCGCAGTCGGTCTGCATGGTGCCGTCCATGCACTCCATGGCCGGATTGGCCCAGTGCAGGGTCTGGTCAATGGCAAAGAGATGGGGCAGATAGTTGCCGTTGGCATCCACCAGGTCGTTGATCCAGCGCACCCTGGTGGGCAGCATGGAGGTGGCCTCCACGGTGAAGGCCGGATAATTGAAGGTGGAATTGGGGGCCGGCGCCACGCCTGCGGCCCCGCCGATGGCAGAGGAATCGGGGGGGGCATCCTCGGCCCGGCCGTAGCTCCAGACCGTTGTGGCGGGCAGGTTATAGACGCCGGCCGGGTCCCAGATGCCGCCGGGCAGGATCTGCTGCTGGAACTGCCGGACCGCGATATTGTAATCCGCGGCAGGGGCGCCGGGCTGCACCGTGCTTTTCGGCATCTCCGGCGGAATGACCAGCGGAATGACATACTTGGGGATGGTGAGCGGGTCCAGGGTGCCTCCCGGCAATGCCGCCCCAACCAGATCCGCGCTGCTTCCCTGGGCGAGAAGCGTCAGGCTCACTCCGAACAGGATCCTACTCATTTTTCTCTTTTTTGTTTTCATGACTTTTCTCCATTGCCTCATTTGTTTTTTACAGCCCCTTGTGACAGGATTCTCACTGGGTGAAACAACCCACAGCTGCGTCATTTAACCCATTAGTTTTACGTATTTTTTCCTTCCTTCATGAAGATTCATTTTCCGCTAAAGCAATAGGTGTGCCAAACAAAAAAGAGGGATCGTTCATCATGGGAAACCAGTACTGGCAGGCAATCGGCGAAGCTGGTCGGGATGAGGGCAAGGGTGACGGGGGCCAAGTGCGGCAAAATGTCGCATTTGGCAAGACACTATCCGATTTCACAGGACTCTGTCAGCCAATCATCGGAAAAGGGTATACGCTAGGAAGAATAGAGAATGGAGAAAATCTGATCTTTCCAGACTGGCCGCCCGGTACCAGCAGAGGGCGGCCGTCAGGGTCAGGGGGTGAAAAAACGCAGGCGCAGGGCGTTGCTGACCACGGAGACGGAACTCAGGGCCATGGCGCCGCCGGCAATCATCGGATTCAGGGTGGGGCCGCCGAAGATATAGAGCAGGCCGGCTGCCACCGGAATGCCGATGACATTATAGGCAAAGGCCCAGAACAGGTTCTGCTTGATGTTGCGCATGGTGGCGCGGCTCAATTTCAGGGCCGTCAGCACCTGGGCCAGGTTGCCCTGCATGAGCACGATGTCCCCGCTTTCAATGGCCACATCGATGCCCGTGCCCATGGCAATGCCCAGATCGGCGGTGGCCAGCGCCGGGGCGTCATTGATGCCGTCCCCGACCATGGCCACCACCCTGCCCCGTTTTTTGATCCTGGCAATCTCCTCCGCCTTGTGATCAGGCAGGACCCGGGCAATGACCTCGCTGATGCCGGCCTGGCCGGCAATGGCCCGGGCCGTTTTCTCGTGATCCCCGGTGAGCATCACCACCTCGATGCCCATATCCTTGAGTTTGCTGACCGTGGCTGCCGCCTCGTCCTTAATTTTATCGGCAATGGCAAGCAGGGCGGCGAATCTGCCGTCAATGGCCGCAAAAAGCGATGTCTTGCCGGCGTCAGCCAGCTCGTCTGCCGTTTTGCTGATATTTTCGGCAACAATAATCCCCTTTTCCTGCATCAGCTCGATGTTGCCGATCAGCACCTGCAGCAGCGGCCGGCTGCTGTCCGGCGCGGCAGGAATCGCCGCCGCGATGCCCCGGCCGGGCACGGCGGCAAACTCAGCCGGGGTCGCCGGCTGCAGCCCCCTGCTCCGGGCCGCCTGCACAACCGCCTCGGCCAGGGGATGCTCGGAGCCGGTTTCCGCGCTGGCGAGAAAAGAGAGCAGATCCTCATCCGGGAAGGGCGAATAATTGCGCAGATCGGTGAGCTCCGGCCGGCCGTAGGTCAGGGTGCCTGTTTTATCAAACACGATTGTTTCCACCTTCTGCGCCATCTCCAGGGCCTCGCCGTTTTTCACCAGCACGCCGAGCTGGGCGCCCCGTCCCGTGCCCACCATGATGGAGGTGGGGGTGGCCAGCCCCATGGCGCAGGGACAGGCGATGACCATGACGGCGATGAAGATGCGCAGGGCAAAGGTGAATTCCGCCTGGCCGATGAAATACCAGGCAAGCCCGGCCACCGCGGCAATGGCCATGACCGAGGGCACAAAATAGAGACTGATGCGGTCGGCAAGATTGGCGATGGGCGCCTTTGACCCCTGGGCGTCCTGCACCATGTTGATGATGCGGCTCAGCATGGTATCCTTGCCGACCTTTCTGGCCCGCACGTGCAGGATGCCGTTTTTGTTCAAGGTGCCGCTCACCACCTCGTCACCCGCTCCCTTCTGCACGGCCATGCTCTCGCCGGTCAGCATCGACTCATCCACGCTGGACGCGCCCTTCTCGATGATGCCGTCGATGGGCAGCCGTTCGCCGGGCCGGATGAACAGCAGGTCCCCCACCTCTATCTCGTCCACCAGGATCTCCTCTTGGCTGTCGCCCCTGATCAGGGTCGCCTTGTCCGGGGCCAGCTGCATAAGCTGCCGGATGGCGTCGGAGGTGCGGGCCTTGGACCGGGTTTCCAGATATTTGCCGAGGGAAACCAGGGCGATCAGCATGGCCGCGCTTTCAAAATAAAGGTCATGGGCCCGGGCAACGGCATCAAGACCGAGGCCGATCTCCACCAGGTTCCAGGTGGAATAGACAAATGCGGCGCCGGTGCCGACTGCGATGAGCGAATCCATATTCGGGGCGCCGCGCAGCAGGCTGGGAAAACCGATGAGGTAAAAACTGCGGCCCAGCCAGAGCACGGGCAGCACCAGCAGAAACTGCAGCAGGGCAAAGTGCAGCGGTTCGGTGGCCGGATTGATCAGGGCCGGCAGGGACAGGCCGACCATATGGCCCATGGAGACCACCATGACCAGCACGGCCAGGGTAAATAAAGGGAAAAGCCGGCGGCGCATGCCCCGCAGCCGTGCCAGCAGCTCCTGCTGCCGGCCGGACAGGAAATCCGTCGACGAGGTGACGGGTTCGGCCGTAAACCCGAGACCGTCAATGGTTTCCCGCACCTGGCGCTGGCTGATCATCTCCGGGTCTATCGTCACCCTGGCCATACCGGTGGCCAGATTCACCTCGCAGCTTTTCACCCCGGCCAGGGCCCCCACCACCTTTTCAATACGGCTGGAACAGGAGGCGCAATGCATGCCGCCCACGGCCAGCAACAACACTGCCTCCCGGCCGGCGGGCACAACGAGTTCAAAGCCCAGGCCCGCGATGCGCTCGGCAATCATCGGCAGGCCGACCCGGTTTGCGTCCCAGCTCAGATCAATTTTTTCCGTGGCCAGGTTCACCGCCACCCTGGTCACGCCTTCCATGGCGCCCACCACCTTTTCAATGCGGCTGGAGCAGGAGGCGCAATGCATACCTTTGATGTCGGCCCGGAGATTCTCAGTGGGCCTGTTGTCTGTTTTTTGTGTTAGCATGGGGTTAGGGGTTTTTAGGGGTTCAGGGGTTAAGGGGTTAAGGAGTTTAGGGGTTAAGGGATTTAGGGATTTAGGGATTTAGGGATTTAGGGATTTAGGGTTTCAGGGGTTTAGCGGTTTAGCAGTTCTGTCTTTCCTTAACCCCTAAAAAGCTTAACCCCTTAACCCCTAAAAAAACCCCTTCCCTTTTCCTGACAGAAGAATTACTAATTTCAATTAGAATCATAGTAATCATTCTGCTGCTGCCTGCAACTGTTCGGCAGCGTAAATACTCTCGGAGGAATGAATATGGCAACAATAAAGATTACCGGCATGCGCTGCGGTCATTGCACCGGCGCGGTGACCAAGGCCCTGGAAAATATCGAGGGAATCGCTGATGTCAGGGTTGATCTGGAAAAAGGGGAAGCCACTTTTACGGAAACCCGCCCGGTGCCGCCGGCAGTGATCAGGGAGGCGATCAGCAAAATCGGTTTTGAGGTGGCCGGGTAGCGCCGCGGGTCAGGCCCCGGCTTTCGATTTCTTTTTTTTCTGCCGTACGGGCAGGACGACGATGAACTCCGCACCCTGGCCGGCAGAGGAACGGGCGGAGATGGAGCCCCCATGGCGCTCGACGATCTTTTTACAGATGGCCAGCCCGATACCGGTGCCGTTATACTCGTCCCTGCCGTGCAGCCGCTGGAACATGCCGAATATCTGTTCCTGGAAGCAGGAATCAAAGCCGATGCCGTTATCCTTGACCACCACCCGGCAGCTCGCGCGCCTGCCGGCGGGTACCGGCGGCGGCAACGGATAAACCTCGATGCAGGGCGGCACATCGCAGGCAGAGTATTTCAGCGCATTGGAGACCAGGTTCTGGAACAGCTGCCGCATCTGCAGGGGGTCCGCCTCCACCGTGCCGAGTTCGGCAATGCTGATTTTTGCCTTCTTCCCATCAATCCGCACCTCCAGATCCGAGATCACATCCCGCACCACCCCGGTTAAATCAACCGGGATGAATTCCCTGGCCTGGGTGGTGAGCCGGGAGTACTGCAGGATGCCGTCAATGAGGCCCTGCATGCGGACTGCCGCCTTTTCGATGCGCTGCAGGTAAACGGCGCCCTGCTCATCCAGCACGGAGTTCGATTTCCTGGTGATCCTTTCGGCAAAGGCGCGGATCAGGTGCAGGGGTTCCTGCAGATCATGGGAAACGACATAGGTGAAATCCTGCAGCTCCCGGTTGGTCCGCTCCAGCCGCCCGGCGAATTCATGCAGTTCAAGTTCCGCCCGGCGCTTCTGAATGAGAAAGCTGATCCGGTAATGGAACAGCTTCCAGTGGATCGGCTCCGTGATATACTCATCCGCACCGGCGGCAAAGGAGAGATCGATCAGCTCATCGTCTTCCGGTCCGAACAGCATGACCGCGGCCGGCCGTTTTTTAAAGAGGTTTTTCTGCAGCTTTTCGCATACATACAGCCCGTCACAATCGTTGCGGGCGGACAGCAGGATCAGATCGGGGAAATGAGCGGCGGCAAGCTCCATGACATACGCGCACGATTCCGCCAGGATGACCGTATGCTCCGCCGCCAGCAAGGCATGCATCTGCCTGAGCTGGGGGGTGTTCCCGCCGGCCAGAAGGATAAGCGACCTGTTTGCCTGCTCCGATGAAGAAATGTCAGTGGGCATGATCAATCCTGAAAAAGTTTGGCACTTTCAAAGTATATGTCAATCCCGGCGAATAAGCAAATTCAGCAGAGAATCGACCCGGAGATGGAAACGGGCCGGCAGCAGGATCGTGGTGTAATCGTCAACAATCAAGGCCGGGCCGGCAACGGTGTGGCCATGCCGCAGGCCTTGGCGGGAGAACAGGGCTGTCTGCCGGCAGCCGTCGGCAAATTCAACCGGTACATGGCCGTCCGGTACCGGCACCGACCTGGCCGGCGCCGCGGCCCGGGGCAGTGCGGGTTTGGGTCGGACCAGGCGTACCGTGCAGCGGATGGAGACGAGTTCAAGGGGGGTATCGGGCAGCGAGTAGCCGAACTGCTGATGGTGCAGCGCGTGGAAAGAGCCGGGAAAATTTTTGTACTGGCCCTGGTAGCGCATGTCCGCCCACCTGTCAATCTGCAGGCTGCCTGACCGGCAAAGCGCCAGCAGCTCCTTTTTTTTGGCGTCAACCAGGGCGGCGAAGCAACGGTCAAGGGTTGGCTCGGCAATCTGTCCGCCGCGCAAAAAAAGCGCCTGGCTGGCGTCCAGGGCGGGATCGGCCATGACCATGCCCTGGGACGACAGGATACCGGCCCTGGCCGGCACGACGATTTCCGTCATGTCGAGTTCAGCGGCCAGTTCGCAGCAATGCAGGCCCGAGGCGCCGCCGAAGGAAAACAGGGTGAACTCCTGGGGATCATGGCCCCGCTCCAGGGAAACGGCGCGCATGGCCTTGGCCATGCTGACGTTGACCAGGCGGATGATGCCGAGCGCGGCGTCCCGGGCAGAAAGATTGAGCTGCCGGCCCAGGCTGGCCATTTTCAGCGCCACCTTCTCCGGGTAAAGGGGCATCGCCCCGCCAAGGAAACGGTCCGCCGGCAGGCGGCCGAGGAAAAGATTGGCATCGGTCACGGTCAGCGCATCTCCCTGGCCGTAGCAAACGGGTCCCGGATCAGCCCCGGCGCTCTCCGGGCCGACATGCAGCAGTCCCCCCGCATCGATTGCCGCAATGGAACCGCCGCCGGCGCCGACCGTGTGGATGTCCATGACCGGGATGCGCAGCGGATAGGAGTCGATCCGGTAATCGCGGCTCAGCGTCGGTCTGCCGTCACAGAGCGAGACATCGGTTGAGGTACCGCCCATGTCAAAGGTGATGATTCTGGCCAGCCCCATTGCCGCGGCCAGATGAAAGGCGCCGTGCACGCCGCCTGCCGGACCGGACAGCACCGTATGCACGGCCCGCTCGCCGATTGCCGGGTCAGCCGGCAGCATGTTGCCGTCGGAACGCTGCACGGACAGGGCATGCGGTCCGAGGGTGTCGGTCAGCCGGTTGATATAGGACGAGATGACCGGCGCCAGATAGGCGTTGATCAGGGTGGTGGTCAGCCGCTCATATTCCCTGAATTCCGGCAGAATGGCCGACGAGAGGCTTACCGGGATGGCCAGGGGCAGCAGGGCCCGGGCAATTTCTTTTTCATGCCGGTCGTTGGCATAGGAGTGCAGCAGACAGACGGCAACAGAGGCAATGCCCCGCGCGCGGCAGATTTTCCTGAGCCTTCTGCCGCTGCCTGCCGCCAGCGGGGTGAGCACCGATCCGTCCGCGAGCACCCTTTCCCGCACGCCCACGCAGTTTTCAGCCGGAATAATTTCCCGGGCCCGTTCCACCTTGAAATCATAGAGACTGGGTCTGTTCTGGCGGCCGATGACCAGCAGATCTTCAAACCCTTTCGTGGTGACGAGCAGCGTCGGAGCACCCCGCCGCTGCAGAAAGGCATTGGTGCCGACCGTGGTGCCGTGCACAATTTCCAGATGGTCGGGAAGCAGGAAAGCCGCCGGGTCGTCAGGGTGCGGGAAAAAATGGCGCAGGCCGGCCAGAATGGCCCGGGCAGGGTCGTCAGGGGTGGAAGAAACTTTATAGGTGGCAATCCCCTGGCCGGTGAGCAGGATAAAATCGGTGAAGGTGCCGCCGGTATCGATGCCGAGTTTCATTAAAACGATCGTACTATCCAGCAGCACCCCATCTGTGTCCGATCAGGCTTGCTCAGATAGATCAGCTATACCTCGCAAGCCTGCTTGAACACATCTGGAGCACTGCTGAACAGTTACAGTTCGGGGTTTGAGCAATATTTTGGCATATACTGGATAGTTACAAACGATCAAGCGTTCCAGCGTTCAAACAGTATGCAAGCGTTA
>JACQYM010000088.1 GCA_016208225.1 Deltaproteobacteria bacterium
CCGCTCCTCTTTACCGTTGTCCGGGCCGGGAATATCGCAGCTTTCCAGGGGGGAGAGCAGGGTAATCTGCTGGTCGGTGATGCCGAGGGCCAAGGTCTTGTCGGCAATCCGCACCACGGCGACATATTTCTTGGGGGCGATCATTTTCGTATCAAGGATATTGATGAGCGTTCCCTGTCTGAGGCCGGCCCTGCTCAGCCCCAGTTTCCGGAGCCAGACGGCGATGAGCAGCATGATGCCCACCGTGAGCAGCAGGGCGCCGAAAACCTTCAGCATGGTCATGGCCAGCGAGGTGGTCTGGGCCAGGTCGAGCACCGGGGTGGTTACGGAAGGGCTGACCGGCGGCTCGTCGGCCGCCAGGGCGGGAATGGCGAGAAACGGCGCAGCCAGCCATGCTGCCGCGACCAGCCAGCCGCGGGCCCATGCCGAGCCGAGCCAGGGTTTTCTTCCCCCTGTCTTGCTCCCTCTTCTGTTTAATCCGCAATCCGCAATCCGCAATCCGCGATCCCCCTATCCTATGTTCTTGATGCGGTCCGCCTGGCTGATGATCTCGGTAATCCGCACGCCGAAGCGGTCATTGACGACGATGACCTCGCCTTTGCCCAGCAGTTTTCTGTTTACATAGATTTCCACCGGTTCACCGGCCGCCTTTTCCAGTTCGACCACGGAGCCCTGGGTCAGCTGCAGCATGCGATCGATGATCATGCTGGTGCGTCCCAGTTCCACCGAAACATCCAGGGGGATGTCCAGGAGGAAATCAAGGTTGTGGCTGGAGGAATGCGCTGCGGTGCTGTCGGTCAGTTCCTCAAAGCCCGGAGGGCGGGAACCGGAGGCGTCGTTCCCCGAGGCCAGGGCGTCCCAGTCCCCTCCTGCGGCATTACCGGCTGGTTTTTTCGGCTTCGCCTCTTCCAGGGCGTTGGCCCAGGCATCATCCATAGATTGTTCAGCCATTTTTTATTACTCCTGTGTAGCGAAAAATTGCGAAGATTCCTTGTGTTACACGATTACGTTGCGTCGGGAAGGAGGGTGTTTTAATCCTTTTCCTGGTCAAAAACCTTGCGCTTGATCAGGAACGCCTTGTTGCCGCGGTGAATGCCGGGGGAGCCCATAAATTTTCTGGTGCCGGCAACAAAGGCCGGCAGCATTTCGTTCTTTCTTTTATCCAGTTGAATGATATCGCCCACTTCCAAACCGAGAATATCGCCCGCGGTCAGTTGGGTCCTGCCTAATTCAACCCGGAATTCAGCGGGGATATGTTTAATGTTTTCGGTCAGAATCCGTTTAAGGCTGATATCCTCCTCGCTCTGTTCCCGCTGGAAGGTGGTGATCAGTTTCTGTTTGACGGATTCGAGGTTGGTGACTGGAATGCAGGAGGTAATGCTGCCCACGGCGCGATCCATGTCCACTTCGTAGCGGTTGATGATAACCACATCCTCCGGTTCGCAGATCTTGGCGAACTGCGGGTTGATCTCGCTGCGGATGTGCTGCACCTTGATGGGCTGCAGGGAGTACCAGGCCTTTTCCAGGTCGCTCAGAATAAGATTGACGATGCGCTGGATCAGCCGCTGTTCAATGCCGGTGAAGTCCCGGCCCTCAATCCTGACATTTCGGGTGCCGCTGCCCCCCAGGAAACTTTCGACAAAGGCAAACACCAGTTTCGGTTCAATGACAAAAAGGGCGTGGCCCCGGAACGGCTCCATCTTGAAAATCTGCAGGCTGCTGGGCACCGGCAGGGTCCGGACAAAGGCCCCGAACCGTTCAAGCTCCATGGGGACCGCCGTGATATCGAGAATGCGGCGCAGGGCGGCGGAGATCGATGTTCTGATGGAGCGCAGAAACACATCGTTGATGGCCTCCATGGCCGGCATTTTGACCTGGACGATGCGCTCCTGCCGGCTGAAGTCATAGGAGGAGTATTCGAGGGCCTCCTCGGAAAGCTGTTCCTCCGGTTCTTCAATGTCGCCGCCCGCAATACCTTTTAATAGGGCATCAACTTCGTCCTGGCTGAGAATCTGTTCCATGTGAATCGATAAATTGCCTGTCGGTTATGGGGAAGCCGCTGTAAAAAAATATCGGCGCCCGGATGTCAGAGACGGCAAAGCCGCAACGAAATACGCACAAATGAGGTTGATTTCGTAGCGGCCCTGCACGCCCCCGCTGTTGCCGAGTTTGTGGATTACTGCACCACAAATTCGGAAAAGTAAAGATTCTTGATCTTGTCCGGCTTGGTGATGCGGCTGAAACGTTCCAGGAGTTCATCCCGGATGCGCAGTTTGCCTTCCGGGGTCATGACCTCTTCAAAGGAGAGGCTGGTCAGCATCATGATCACGGTATCCCTGAGCTTTGGTGTCACTTTTTTAACTCTCTCGGACATTTCCAGCGATTCAACTTCCAGGCTGATTTTCATTTTCAGGTAACGGTTGCCCTTGGGGTCGGCCAGATTGACCACGAAAGGCTCGAGATCGATGATTTCGCCGACCGTTTCCCCTGCTTCGGCAGGATGCTCGGCGGGCTTTTCGATCGGAGGCGGCGGCGGGGCGAGGAATTTGGTGTAGGCGAAATAGCCGCCGGCGCCCAGGACCAGCAGTGCCACTCCCAGGATTATAAAGAGTATTTTTTTTGACTTCTTTTTCGGCTCGTCCGCCCCGTCCGCGCCCTTGGCGTCATCATCTGCCATTGGTATCTCCTGAAGAAAATCAGCTGATTTATTGGTCTGAACAACTCATGTGCGATTATTATGCCATATCGGCCGGCAATAGTAAATCTGTAGGTAATAAATTGTTTTTATTTGCTAATTTGTCGTGCCGGCCGGGGCCTTTTTTTGGGGGGAAGGTGCGGGAGGGGCGGCGGGAGTCATTTTGCTGACAGGGGACGTCGGCAGAAAGTCAAAAAAATGAAGTTTTCCCCGGCAATGGGGGGACAAGGGCCGATGACAAAAATAACCTTTTATGGTAAATCGACATCTCCGCAGGCGAGGACGATGCCCCGAGGGGGTTACGCCGGACCTGGAAGGCATTAACTGCAGAACATACGGCTGCCGTGAAGATTTTTTCCCGGTACAATGCAGGGGCAGCGGTGCAAAAAAATCAGGAGAAGGGCCACGATATCTCGCGGGATGGCCACAATCAACATTACAGGAGTGGAGGAAATGGGGAAAACCGTTACGGAAAAAATACTCGCAGCTCACCTCGTTGAAGGGGAGATGGCGAAAGGCAAGGAAATCGGCATTCGCATTGATCAGACCCTGACCCAGGATGCCACGGGC
>JACQYM010000016.1 GCA_016208225.1 Deltaproteobacteria bacterium
AATGTCATTTCGTCCTGCTCGCGTATATTTCATCAAATCAAAAAATTCAATTCAGGAACAACCGCTCCGGACTGCCGTAATGGGCCGCAGGCTCCATCAACAGGGGAAGGCCGGCGGCACCCAAAACGCAATCATGTTTGAGCAAATACAGTGCCATGATCACCGGCCCTCCTTGCCCGGCAGGAAATCTCCGACTATCTCACTGCGAACCGCGCGCGTCTTTCCTGGGCAACTTATTGAAAATAAATAAAAAAATATTATTCATTCCTGTATGAAACAGGAGAATTTTTTGGCTTTAATCACATGAAAAAAATCATTGAACCGACGCAGAAAGGATACAGAAAAAAGGCAGCGGAAAACGGGATACAGCTGTGGGCGCCGCGGCAGCGGCATGGAAGCGCCGCCCAGCGGGACGGCGACTTTTTGCGACGTGAACGAGAAAGATTATGACAGCATTTCAAGGCAGGCGGTGTTGAACGCCGGCAGGTCCTGGGGATTCCGGCTTGAAACCAGATTTCCGTCGATCACCACCTCCCTGTCGGTGAAAATGCCGCCGGCATTGGCGATATCCTGGATAATGGATTTCCAGCCGGTAACTTTCCGGCCCGCCAGGACACAGGCGGTAATGAGCAGCTGCGGTCCATGGCAGATGACAAACACGGGTTTTCCCGCCTCCATGAAGCTCCTGACGAAACGCACCGCACCAGCATCGGTCCGCAGCTTATCCGGTGAATTGCCTCCGGGAATAAACAGGGCATCGAAATCAGCCGAATTGACATCTGCGGCGACAGCATCTATCATTACCTGGGTTTGTTCCTTTTCCCCTGTCACGTTTTCGCCGGATTTCAACCCGATGTGAATAATATCATGGCCATTTTCCCTGAATGCCGCCGCCGGCTGTAAGTACTCGCAATCTTCAAACATGTCTGCGATGAGTATTGCTATTCTGGCCATCGTTTATTCCTCACACTGTTCAAAAGACATAGAAAACATCGCCTGCCGAGCCATCAGTACCGCGCATTGATGGCTCAACAGGCTCCTTCCCTTGCCCCGGCGGGTGACCCGGTTGCCCTGGTTGTTTTTCTTCCTCGTTCTATGATGCATACGCGAAACGGGAAAAATCAAAAACAGGGAACGCATCCTCCGTTCAGACTTTCGGCGCCTGCAGGCCCCCTGTTTTCTTCAATAATTCGTTTTTTCTCTTATAACTCTCCCGATGATATTCAGGAGCGGCCTGCTCCGCCTTTTTCTCGGCAATTGCCTGCTCCAGGAGCATGAATGTCCTGTCCAGAATCTCTTTAAAATTTGTATTTTCCATCATTTCTCCTTTGCAGGTCCTTTTTTATCAATTCGATGCGGATGGCGGCGAACTGTTCCCGCCGCCTCCGCTGCTCTTTCCCTGTCAACTATCAAGAAACATGCCAAAGGCGCAAATTCCTGCAAAGCAATCGGAACCAGGGGCGTACCGGCATTCTTGCCGGCCGAAATTCCCAACGGCGGACTGATCGATTACCGGGAAACAGGAGCGGCGTTCCGCAAATGGCACATTTTTCGCATGAATCAGAATCATAAAAATGCAATTCCGCGTTTCAGGGCTTCGGCGGATAATAGAGATTTCCCTGTAGGCCGAAGCCCGCCCATTCATCAGGAGGAACTTCCCATGCATGACAAAAATGAATTATGCAAAAAGATCACTGAAATCTACCCTGATATCGGCACCTGCGGCATCGACGTATCCGTTGATTACGACAGGCAGAAGAATGTCTGGGTGGTCGACCTGAAAAAAGACAATCACGAACTCAAACACTTTCTGGAACTGAGTGATGCGGATCTGTGCATGGAGAACAGACAATGTGTCGCCCTGGGCCTTGAAATTGCCCAGCTCAAGAAAAACATCACCGGCGATCAGTATTAGGAGTCGTTACGAAATAATATGGCTATTTTTTCAATTTCGTTACGGCTCCTTATGCCCCTCAAGGGGGTACTGAAAAGAGTACCCCTCAAGGGGGTACTGAAAAGAGTGCCGTTCCGCGCATTTCCCTGGCCCTGTTATTTTTTGACAACAGCTTAACGGTGCCGTGGGGTGGATAGTCTGTTAGCTGCGACCGCAGACTATTCACCTGAGCAGTTTCCCCAATTAACTTCAGCAAAACAGATGAGGAGGAAGGCATGACAAAAATAGGAGAATTTTATCAATCCGCGGACTGGAAAAGCGAAAAACATGTGCCGGTCATCGAGTGTCCGGACACGGTAAAGGCCAACGAAAACTTCCAGGTCACCGTCTCGTTAGGCAAAGAGGTCGCGCACCCCAACACCACGGAGCATCATATCCGCTTTATCCAGCTCTTCTTTAAGCCGGAAGGAGAAAAATTCATCGCCCAGGTCGGCAATTTCGAGTTCAGCGCCCATGGGGAGTCGGCAGCCGGGGCAAATGAGGGAAGCGTCCATACCCACCATGCGGTGACGGCGACCCTGAAAATAAACAAACCGGGCATCCTGGTCGCCGCTTCTCTGTGCAATATTCACGGACTCTGGGAAAATGCACGCAGCATCGCCCTGGCTTGATCCGCACCCTACTCTGCTCAGGGGATGCCCTAATAGTTGATTGGTCTGTAACGGGCGACCATCATCTCCCCCGTTAACCAGCCTGTTTATATGAAAGTCTTTTGTCTGTCTTGCTGTGCAGGCAGGGACGTAGGAGCGGGCCATGCCCGCGACCTTCGGCATTGCGGCTGTCTCTATCGCGGGCAAGGCCCGCTCCTACCCCGCGAGACTTTCATTGTTCGTTGTTCCCGCTTGCGGAGATGGCGGTTAGCCAGTCCAATCGACTTTCAGCCAAAAAGTTCAGGAGAAATGCCATGACTGAAATAGAATGTGCAGGAAAAAAAATCCAGATCGACGACAAAGGCTTTCTGGTCAATCAGGATGACTGGGACAAAAATGTCGCCATGGAACTCGCCAGACGCGAAGGATTTGACGCCCTTGATGACCAGCAGTTTGAAATCATTGAATTCATGCGGAAATATTATAAAAAATTTCAGGCATTTCCGATTTTGAATTATGTCTGCAAAAACATCCATGAGCCGCGCAACTGCGTGAATGAGGAATTCATCGATCCGATGAAGGCCTGGAAAATTGCCGGCCTGCCGAAGCTCGACATGGTTCAATTCGTCTCTGTTGACGGCAAGCATTACATTCTTGAAGAATGCTGCTGAACCTTTCCCGGCCCGGCTGTCCCCGGTTCCCGGTTTTCCGGGCCGGATTGCACAGCGCCGGCCCGAGGCCCGTGCCGCGCTGATTGCACAGATGAGCCGCGTCCCGGCGGCTCATCATCCCCTCTCCTCCCCTCCCCGTCTGCAGCGAACCCCCTTCCTGGTAAAAAGTTCCTGCGACAATTTACCATACCCAGCGGCATGGCTGAATGCGATATAGTAAATGCAGTGATTTTCCGCCGCAATTTCAGGCCGGCAAAAGAAACGCGCCGGAAATGACCGGAGGATGCGGGCATGTCGCACTGTTTGTCGGCAAAATACCCTTCCACCCCATTTCCGTGTAACGATCCGACGGCAAAATACGTCGCCGGCACCCCGGCGACCGTGATAAATATAAATAATCACACCTTACGTAAAAACACCCGTCACCATGAAACTTAACTGCCGATTAAAACTGATTATCTCCATCTCCCTGCTGGTGTTTGCCTGCCAATTGACCACCGGATACATTATTATCGGCCAATCCGAAGTGTCAATGCATGAAAAAAACCACAACCATGGCGAAGAACTTGCCCAGAGCATGGCCGCCTCCTCCACCGGCGCCATCCTTGCTGGGGATCTGCCGTATCTGCAGCGGCAGATCGAGGTGGCCATGCAGCACAGCAACGTCCGCCATGTAAATATTGTCGACGCCGGCCGCAAGGTGCTTGCTTCGGATAATCCTTTCCAGGCCGGCAGCCTCTATCCGCCGGAAAGCATACAACAATCCTATTTCCGGGAAAGGCGGGACACCAATCTTCATTACCGGGACGCAAATAATGAAATCATCGCGGAAATTATGGCGCCTGTCAGCGCAGGGGGCAGCATCCGCGGCTATGTTGTCCTCGGCTACTCGCAGATTGACATCGCCGAAAAAATCGCCTCCTTGAACAGGAAGATCGGCATCACCCTGCTGATCGGTTTTGCCGGCGCCTTCATCATCACCATCCTGCTGACTTCCATGATCACCCGCCCCTTGCTGCAGCTGGAAAGAACCGCCCTGCAAATAGCCAGGGGCAACTTCACCATCGAAAAGCCGGATGTCCAAAGCGGGGATGAATTCAATCTGCTGAGCCAGACCATGTACAGCATGGCCAAACGACTGGAAGAGCTGGTCTACAACGACCCGCTTACCGGCCTTTATAACCGCCAGCTGCTTGACATCAGACTGAGCGAAGAGCTGGCCCGCAGCCGGCGTCATAGCCGGCCACTGGCCATGCTGCTGGTGGATATCGATCATTTCAAGAAGGTGAATGACACCTTCGGCCACCTGGTGGGAGATGATATGCTCGTGGCGGTCACATCGCTCATCGCCAAACATATCCGCGAAGTTGATTGCCTGGCCCGTTACGGCGGCGAAGAATTCATTATCCTCGCCCCGGACATGACCGCAAATAATGCCAGGCCGCAGCTGGCGGAAAGAATCCGTTCCGCTGTCGCCAATGAACGGTTCATCACCTCCGCCGCCGGCGGGCATGATATTGAGCTGACCATCAGCGTCGGCCTTGCCATCTATCCAACCGATGCCCGGGACGAACGGGAACTCCTTGCTGCCGCCGACCAGGCGCTGTATGCGGCAAAATCCAGCGGCAGGAATCAGGTGAGAACCTTCTCCGACCAGCGGGCGGCCATGCCGATCAGCGACACCGCTTTATCCTCGTAAAAATCACTGGGCCGCAAAACCACATGGTGGTACTATGCGGGCAAAACCGACACTGGAACCCTGATCCGTATTACTCTGCCGGACGGCATTCGCAGGAAAAAATATGACGAAAAAACTGAGCAGCTATATCGCCGCTGCATTTTTCACCAACGTTTTTGCCATCATGAGCGTTGGCGGCATCTGCATTCTGATGGTCAACGACATGGTGCGCAACATCTCCCACCTGGAAGAAGAAAGCGAAAACGTATCCAAAATCTACCGGTTGAATGACAAGATACAGAAGGCCATTTTCACGGTGCACAGCTCGATCATCGACTATGACGGCACGCAGCAGACTGAGGTCATTGCCACGCTGGACAAAGTTGAAGAGGAGCTGCAGGCCTACCGGAAAGACGAGCAGCTTGAACAGAGCCCGCATTTCAACGAAGAAATTCTCCTGCTCGATAAAGTCCAGGACAATCTGACCGGCATACGCCAGGTGCTGGCTGAAATTTACCGGGATCTGCTGATCGCCAGTCCGCTGGATGAAGCCGGTTTCAAAAAACTGGAAGGATACGGTTTTACGATCCATAATCTCACCCGGTCGATCAATGATGTGCATATCAAGACCGTATCCGGACTGGTCAAGGAGTCCTACAGCAAGATGTATTTTATCCTGCTGCTCTATCTGGCATCTTCCGCGGTCGGCATTCTGGCCTCCTGCGTCGGATACATCGTCCTGACCCGCCATACCATCCGCCCCATCATCAACCTTGCCTCGGCCACGGAAAAGATATCCGCCGGGGATCTCGCCATCCGGGTGGACACCGCCTCGGAGACGGAGATCGGCACCCTCTATCAGTCCTTCAACGCCATGACCGCCAAACTGCAGGAGCATGAAAGGAAAAGGGAGGATTTCAACCGTACCCTGGAGAGCCTGGTCAAGGAACGGACCAGGGAACTGCGGGAGTCGGAGGAGTCCCTGCGCCAGACCCAGTCCGAGCTGCTGCGCATGGAAAAAATCGCCACCCTGGGCCGGATCGCCACTGCGGTGAACCATGAAATAAAGACCCCGCTCAATGTGCTCTACATGAACCTGCAGCTCCTCATCCGCAAGATCAACAAATGCGACATGGGCGCCATGCAGCTCAAGAATGATATGCTCGAGCTGACCCGGATCATTGACAACGAGATCAGCAGGATCAACGAGATCATCGAGGAATTTGTCAAATATGCCCGTTTTCCCGCTCCGAACTTCAAAGAAAACGACATCAACAGAATTCTGACCAACATTGCCGAAATGATCACCCAGAATGCCCAGGAGTCGGAGATAGCCATCGAGGTCGTACCGGATCAGAGCCTCGGCCTGCTGCTGGTTGACGAAAAAATGATGAAGGGGACGGTTTTTGAGATAATTTTGCCCGTACCGCCCAATGAAATGTGTTAGGAGATAGATAGGAGTCAGGAGACAGGAGTCAGAAGTCAGGAGTGAGGAGTAAGGAGTGAGGAGTAGGAGTAGGAGTAGGAAGTGAGGAGCTGGTTAAAAAAATCGGCTATTCCGGTTTCTGAATTCTGTCTCCTGTCCCCTGACTCCTTTGTCTCCTGACTCCTGACTCCTGGCTCCTGGCTCCTGGCTCCTCCATAAAAACAGAAACCGCAAACAAATGACCACCATACTGATTGTAGATGACGACAAACTGACCAGGCAGACCCTCTCCCTGGCCCTTGAGGACCATTATGAAACCGTCACGGCCAAGGACGGCAAGGCGGCCCTGGAGCTCCTCAAAACCAGGGAGATTGATCTGGTCCTGTCCGATCTGT
>JACQYM010000008.1:0-6404 GCA_016208225.1 Deltaproteobacteria bacterium
AGGCCCGCTCCTACGTCCCTGCCTGCTCCGTAAGGCAGACAAAGGACGTTCATATAAAAAACACCCCGTCAAGCGGGGACTTAACAGAGTGCCGGCATGACGGACCGTTCGAGACGTGATAAACGACAAGGGGTTTGGGAGCACGGATTGACGTGACCATGACCATTGAGCCAGCGGCCATGGTCACGTAGGGGCGGGTTCACAACCCGCCCTTCAAAAGATACATCTGTTCCCCCAGCAACCGCCCCCACGCTTTCCGCACCGGCGATTTCATCGCTCCATTGACTTCCGGGCCACTCTCAGCTATGTTATTTTTTTTGTTTTACCCCTGATTCCGATGAAAGGGCTTCGAAATGGCGAAGCTTTTTTTTTGTTTTGCGCCAGAACAGATCCCCATCTCTTTACCCAAGAGCGGCATGCCATGATCAAACGTATATTTCTCGCTGTCCTCATCCTTCTTCTTCTGGCCGGCATACTCGCCGGGATCAAAGCGCTGCAGGTCCGCAGCATGATCGCCCAGCAAAGCAGCTTTGCCCTGCCGCCGGAGGTGGTGACCACCGCCCGGTCCCGGTCGGAATCCTGGGACTCCACCCTGACCGCCATCGGTTCGCTGACCGCGGTGCAGGGCGTGACCGTATCGGCGGAGGTGTCCGGCAAAGTCACCCATATCGCCTTTACCCCCGGCACCAGGGTGGCGGCAGGCGAGCTGCTGGTGCGCCAGGATACATCCTCCGAGGAGGCCCTGCTCAACGCCGCCGAAACCGCCGCGGCCCTGGCCAAGCTTAATCTGGACCGCTACACGAAACTGCTGGCCGACAATACCATTGCCCAGTCCCTGTTTGATAATGCCGAGGCGGAATATAAAAAGACAATGGCCCAGGCCGACAACATCCGGACCATCATCAACAAAAAAAAGATCCACGCCCCTTTTGCCGGCCGGCCCGGCATCCGCCTGATCAACCAGGGAGAGATCCTCAAGGAAAATACGCCCATCGTTTCCCTCCAGGCCCTTGATCCTATTTTTGTCGATTTCCTGATGCCGCAGCAGCATCTCGGCCAGCTCCGGAAAGGTCTTGCCGTGCGGGTCACCACCGACGCCCTGCCCGACCGGACCATTGAGGGGAAAATAACGACCATCGACCCGGAGGTGGACAGCGCCACCCGCAATATCAGGGTGCAGGCAACAGTGGCCAACGCCGAGGAACTGCTGCGTCCCGGACTTTTCGTCAATGTGGAGGTGGTGCTGCCGGGCCGGCGGGATCTGATCGTCATCCCCGCCACCGCCGTGCTCTATGCCCCGTACAGCGACTCGGTCTTTGTGCTCAAGGAAACAAAAAACGAAAAAACAGGCGCGATTGAGCAGGTCTTAAACCAGCAGTTTGTCAAGCTCGGGGAGAAACGGGGCGATTTCGTCGCCGTCCTTTCCGGGCTCGCTGAGGGAGAAACCATCGTCAGCACCGGCGTTTTCAAGCTGCGCAATGGCCAGACCGCCATGGTCAACAATGAACTGGCGCCGGATTTCCAGCTGAAGCCCGATCCCGGCGACAATTGACGCCCCGGGCCGCGGCTGATGTTCTTCCATAACCTCTGCTAACGTATTGCGCGCCATGAATTTTACCGACCTTTTTATCCGCCGTCCCGTGCTGGCGCTGGTCATCAGCCTGCTGATCATCATCGGCGGTCTGCAGGCGATCCGTTCGCTGAACGTCCGCCAGTATCCCATCAGCGAAAACGCGGCGATAACCGTCACCACCGTGTATGTCGGCGCCAGCGCCGACCTGGTGCGCGGCTTTATCACCACGCCGCTGGAGCGTGCCATTGCCGCGGCCGACGGCATTGACTACATCGAGAGCCAGAGCGCCCAGGGGCTGTCCACCATCAACGTGCGGCTGAAACTGAACTACGACTCCACCAAGGCCCTGGCCGAAGTCAGCTCCAAGGTCGATCAGGTGCGCCGTGACCTGCCCCCGGAAGCAGAGGTGCCGGTCATCAACATCGAGTCGGCGGACAGCCAGTTTGCCTCCGCTTATCTCAGCTTCACCTCCACGGATCTCAAGCAGAACGAGATCACCGACTACCTGGTCCGCGTCGTGCAGCCGCGCCTGTCCGCCCTGGAAGGGGTGCAGCGCGCCGACATCCTGGGGGCCCGCACCTTTGCCATGCGCATCTGGCTGAAACCGGACCGCATGGCCGCCTATAACATCAGCCCGGCCCAGGTGCGCCAGGCCCTGGCCGCCAACAACTACCTGGCCGCCCTGGGCCAGACCAAGGGCTCGCTCATTCAGATCAACCTCACCGCCAACACCGATCTGCGCTCCGTGGAGGAATTCAAAAATCTCGTGGTCCGCGAACAGGGCGGGGCGCTCATCCGGCTGGCGGACATCGGCGAGGTGGTGCTGGGCGCCGAGGATTATGACACCGAGGTGCGCTTCTCCGGGCAGACCGCCGTGTTCATGGGTATCTGGCCCCTGCCCAATGCCAACTCCCTGGATGTGGTCAAGCGGGTGCATACGGCGATGGGTTCGGTGGAAAAGGACCTGCCCACCGGCATGCAGGCGCGCATCGCCTATGACGCCACGGCGTACATCGACAACGCCATCCACGAGGTGATCAAGACCCTGGCCGACACCCTGCTGATCGTCGTGCTCGTCATCTTTCTCTTTCTCGGCTCGTTCCGTTCGGTTTTCATTCCCGTGGTGGCCATCCCGCTGTCGCTGATCGGCGGCGTCTTTCTCATGCAGCTGTTCGGCTTCACCATCAACCTGCTCACCCTGCTGGCCATCGTGCTCTCCGTCGGTCTGGTGGTGGATGACGCCATCGTGGTGGTGGAAAATGTGGAACGGCATCTGGGCGAAGGCAAATCCCCCCTGGACGCCGCCCTGATCGGGGCCCGGGAACTGGTGGGACCCATCATCGCCATGACCATCACCCTGGCGGCCGTTTATGCCCCCATCGGTTTCCAGGGCGGCCTCACCGGCTCCCTGTTCCGCGAATTCGCCTTTACCCTGGCCGGGGCGGTGACCATCTCGGGTATTGTCGCCCTGACCCTGTCGCCCATGATGTCGGCCAAACTGTTGAAACCGGGGATCGAGGAACATGGGCTGGCAGGGAAAATTTCCCGCGACTTCAAACGGCTGCGCAATGGTTACGGCCGCTGGCTTGACGCCACCCTGCGCGCCCGGCCGGCGGTCTACCTGGTATGGATCGGGGTCAGCCTGCTCACCATTCCCATGTACCGGATGTCGGCGGTGGAGCTTGCCCCCACCGAGGACCAGGGCGTCATCTTCGGCATTCTCGACGCCGCGGCCAACTCCACCCTGGACCAGACCAGCCGGTATGCCGCAGCGGCCAACGAGATGTTTCTCGGCATCCCGGAGACCGACTTCAGCTTCCAGATCACCCTGCCCAACTCCGGTTTCGGCGGCATGGTCATCAAACCATGGGACCAGCGCGAACGCACCATCTTCCAGATCATGCCCGAAGTGCAGAAAAAGCTGCATGGCATATCCGGCATCCAGATGTTCCCGGTTTTCCCCCCTTCCCTGCCCGGCGGCGGCCAGTTTCCGGTGGAGTTCGTCCTGGCCTCCACGGCCGAGACCGAGGAGATCCTGCAGTTCGCCCGCCAGCTCCAGCAGAAGGCGATGCAGAGCGGGCTCTTTGCCTTTCCGCCCATCATTGACGTGAAAATCGATCAGCCCCAGTCGGAGTTTATCATCAACCGCGACAAGGTGGCGGATCTCGGATTGAACCTGGAACAGGTCGGGGCTGACATCGGCGCCATGATCGGCGGCAATTTCGTCAACCGCTTCGACATCTCCGGCCGCAGCTACAAGGTCATTCCGCAGATCCAGCGCAAGGACCGGCTCAACCCGGACCAGCTCCAGGACATCTATATCAGCGGACCGGACGGGCAGCTCGTGCCGCTCAGCACCATCGCCACCATCGAGAACACCACCGTGCCCCGTTCCCTGAACCGCTTCCAGCAGCTGAACGCGGTCAAGATCAGCGGCGTGTCCATCAGACCGCTGGACGAGGCGCTGCGCTTTCTGGAAGACGAGGCGACAAAGATCCTGCCCCAGGGGTATACTCTTGATTATACGGGAGAATCACGCCAGCTGCGCACGGAGGGCAACAAATTCCTGCCGGCCTTCCTGCTGGCCGTCGTGCTCATTTTCCTGGTGCTCGCCGCCCAGTTCAACAGCTTCCGCGATCCGTTCGTCATTCTGGCCGGTTCCGTGCCCCTGGGAATTTTCGGGGCGCTGATCTTCACCTTCCTGAAAATGCCGGACCCGAGCGTCGCCTTCTGGACCCATGGCTGGACCACCACGATGAATATTTACTCCCAGGTCGGCCTGGTTACCCTGGTGGGCCTGGTGTCCAAAAACGGCATCCTCATCGTCGAGTTCGCCAACAAGCTGCAGGGGCAGGGGCACTCCAAGCTTGAGGCGGTCCGCGAGGCATCCATGACCCGGCTGCGGCCCATTCTCATGACCAGCGTCGCCACCGCGGCCGGCCATTTCCCCCTCACCCTGGTGACAGGCGCCGGGGCCGCGGCCAGGAATTCCATCGGTCTGGTGCTGGTCGGCGGCATCACCGTGGGCACCATCTTCACCCTCTTCATCGTGCCGTCCATCTATATGCTGGTGGCCAGGGATCATGGGAAAGGAATAAAGGAAGGCAAGAGGCAATAGGCATAAGGCAAGAGGGGAAGGGAAAAAAAGGCAATAGGCAAGAGGCAATAGGCAAGAGGGGGGAGGAAAAAAAAGGCAATAGGCAAGAGGCAATAGGCATAAGGCATAAGGCATAAGGCAAGAGGCCGAGGTGGTTACGCAAGGGAGGTTCGCGAACCGCACCTACAGCCGCCCTTATGCCTCTTGCCTCTTGCCTGCTTTTGCAGAGGGGGCATGCAACCGCCCCTGCGCATCATCAAGGGCAGGCATAAAGCCTGCCCCTACAGTCCTGCCCCTTGCCGCTCGCCTTCTGCCTTCTGCCTTTTGCCTGTTGCCTGTTGCCTCTTGCCTCTTGCCTTTTCCTTACGCCTGCTGCCTCTTTTTCACAAATTCCGGGTAGAGCTTCAAAGCGCACTCGGGGCAGATGCCATGGCTGAATTCCGCTTCGGAATGGTCGCGGATATATGACTCAACCTGATGCCAGAATCCCTTGTCGTCCCGCACGTTTTTACAGGAGGCACAGATGGGGATAAAACCCTTCAAGGTCTTGATCTGCTCAAAGGCCAGGCGCAGACTGGCGATCAGCTTCTCCCGCTCGATGGCATAACGGATGGCGCGGACCAGCAGATTGGTATCAAGGTGTCTCTTCACCAGATAATCCTGGGCCCCGGCCTGTACCGCCTTCACGGCAAGGGCTTCGTCATCCATACCGGTCATGACAATCACCGGTATGCCGCTCACCTCGTTTTTCAAGGTCAGAAAAGTCTCAAGCCCATGACTGTCGGGCAGGGACAGGTCCAGCAGAGCCAGATCGATCCCTCCGGCGGCGAGACGCTGCATGCCGGCCGTCAGCGAAGGAGCATTTTCCAGGGCGCAGGTCAGATTTTTCTCATCTGCCAGCATCTCTTCCACCAGAACGACATCAGCGGAGTTGTCCTCAATATATAAAACGGTAATGGTTTTTTTATTCATGCGTTCCGACCCTTTGCAAAATTCATATGTTGGCAGTGCAGTGCCATCAGCCATGCCATAAGGTGGAAGGCAGCCTGGCAACGGAAAACCAGAAACCGTCAATGGCCTGCACGATTTCAATAAATTTGTTCAGATCAACCGGCTTCGAGATAAAACAGTTGGCGTGCAGCCGGTAACTGTTAATAACATCCTCCTCGGACTGGGAGGTGGAAATGATGATCACCGGAATATACATGAGGCTGCTATCCTCCTTGATCTCCTTCAATACCTCCCGTCCGTCCTTCTTCGGCAGATTGAGATCGAGCATGACCAGATCAGGACGCGGTGCCGCGGCATAGGCGCCCTGCCCGCGCAGAAAGGCCATGGCCTCTTCACCGTCATTTACCACATGCAGGCTGTTGCAGCTGCCCGCATCATGCAGGGCTTCTTCCATCAGGAGCACATCCGCCGGATTGTCCTCCACCAGCAGTATTTCAATACACTTTTTTATTTCATTGTTCATTGCAGTTCGCCACCCCCGGCAGGAAGTGAAATATAAAAGGATGTTCCTCTTCCCGGCGCCGGCTCGACCCACATGCGGCCGCCGTGCCGTTCCACTATCTTCTTGCACACTGCAAGACCGATGCCGGTGCCCGGATACTCTCCCCTCCTGTGCAGCCGCTTGAACATGAGGAAGATACGGTCATGATGCTTCGGATCAATACCGATGCCGTTATCCCTGATGCAGATCACCCATTCATGCTCCCTTGCCTCGGCCGAGAT
>JACQYM010000008.1:6482-7834 GCA_016208225.1 Deltaproteobacteria bacterium
TCATGGCCCGCTCCACGCACGTCTGCAAGGCCAGCGGCTGCAGATGCAGCTCCCCGCCGCCCACCCGGGAATAAGCCAGCAGATCGTTCAGCAGCTTCTGCATGTAGGTCGTGCCGTCAACCGCGTAGGCAATGAAACTGTCGGCCTTTTCATCAAGCTTGCCCCCGTAACGCCGGCTGAGAAGCTGCACAAAACCGGCAACGGTGCGCAGCGGTTCCTGCAGGTCATGGGAGGCGATATAGGCGAACTGCTGCAGATCCCCATTGGAGCGTTCCAGTTCCCGGGTGAGTTCAACCAGTTTCTTTCTGCCCTGTTCCGCTTCCAGGGCCTTCTGTTCGGCCTGCTCCAGGGCATCGATGTGCTGCAGGCCAAGGGAGGCGACGGAGGCCAGCTGCTTGAGCAGGATCTCGTCCTCCAGGCTGAACTCTCCTTCTTTTTTGCCGGTCACCATGATCATGCCCCTGGATGTATCGTCCCAGCCGGTCAGGCTGACGCCGAGCAGTCCGTCAAGCGGGGCATGTCCAGGGGGCAGCCCCTGCCATCTGGGGTGATTGCGCAGCTGCTCATCGGTGAGCCGCAGCGACCGGTTTGCCTCGATAAGTTCCTGATATACCCCTCCCTTTTCCGCAACAAAGAGATTGCCGGGCGGACAGGGCGAGGCTTCGGCCGACCGGGAAGTGGCGCCGACCTGGAACGCGCCTTCGCGAAAGCCGTGGCCGGAGGTGCCGTATATGGCGTCGGTCAGTTCCACCGCGGCATCAACCACCTTCTGCAGCATATCCTGCGTACTCCGGGCCGACAGCACGGATGCGGAGATACCGAGCAGACCGTTCAGCCGCAGGAGATATTTTTCCCTGGCCTGTTCCGCCTCTTTGCGCTCCGTGACATCCCGGGCCACCCCCACCATGTGCACGATGTCGCCTTTTTCGTCGTAAACAGGGGCGCCCGCATCCTCAATCCAGCGCACGGCACCGTCAGGCCGAACGATGCGGTAGTGAAAATGCCATTTGCCTTCGGCATGCTGCTGCAGGGCATCGGCCATCAGCTCCATGTCATCGGGATGGATCGCCTCGGCAAACGAACAGGGCCTTTTGTACAGGCTGGCGCACGTCCGGCCCCACACCTCTTCATAGGCCGGGTTGATATAGATCACCTTGCCGACGCCGGGGGTGCTCATCCAGATCACATCCTTGATGGAGGCGGCGAGCAGCCGGAATTTCTCCTCACTCTCCTTTAAGGCTTGTTCAACCCGCTTGCGACGGCTGATATCCTCGACCACATTGATAAAATAGAGCGGATGCCCTTCCTCATCCCGCTGCACGCTGCCGGTCAGATTGGTCCAGACGAAATGA
>JACQYM010000009.1 GCA_016208225.1 Deltaproteobacteria bacterium
CAACACCTTTGGCGGTTTCACCTCAAACTGCACAACGGATATCCTGGGCGCCTTCAATCTGGCTTCGTATCATAACCTTTACGACATCAAAAGCTTTGCGGAAAGCAAATTTTCTTTTTTCAAGCAGAATTCCAATCCCTGTGCGGCTTGCCATAACCCCCATCTGGCGAAAAACCACCGGGACCATCCGTCGGACCCCACCTACACCACCATCTCCAGGCCCACCGACCATGAGAAGCTGTGGGGGGATGGCGTCGATGAACGAATGAACCAATATACGTCATACCGCCCCCCGTTTTATTACGGCTCCACCACCTATGAACCGGGCGGGGTGGCGCTGCATGACGGTTCGCTGACAACGGATTACAATACCTTCTGCCTTGACTGTCATCAGTACGAGGTCCCGGTGACGACGCCGGGGCTGGCCTCCATGAATCCGAATACGTCAGCCGGACATCTTACGGCCATCGACTGGAGTGCATCAGGAGACATGCACGGGGAGAAGGCAAGACTGTTCGATGTCGGCGGCGCAGGGAGCGGCTGTACCGGCACGATCATCGCCCCATACAATGCCGCGCCTGTCAAGGGAAACTATGTTCTTTCCTGCCTGGACTGCCATGACCCGCACGGCAGCGTCCTGGTCAGCGGCGCAGGCAGGCCTTCCACCTATCTTTTACGCAAGGAGATTAACAACAACAAGGTTGACGGTTGCGGTCCGGCGGTTCAGAATTTCTGCGAGAGCGATCTCTGTTTCAGTTGCCATACCAACAGTCATGCCGGACCCCAGGGCTGTTTTACCTGCCACTATCATGGCGGAAAAAACATCAACTGTGGCGGCCTGTGGGTCGGCCCTAATTTCTGAAAGAGGCTTTTGCGCCTACCAGCCCCAGAGCCCCTTGCGGGTGATCCATCCCGTTTTACCGTTCTCATGTCTGACCTTGACCCAGGTCTTGGTCTTTTCCAGGGTCCGGAACACAACCCCGTAGTTGGCCTGCCCGATAATCCGGTATTTTTCCCCCGGCCCGCTGCGGATGTTCACCACCTTGGCATTGACGATCATATGCGGCGTGGCGTTGGTCAGCGGCGCGTACACCCATCCCTCATCATTTTCAAAATCCCTGACATTGAGCCACTTTCCCCGGGATTTGATGACCTGCAGGGGAAACCCCCTGGTCAGAATCCACTTGACCTCATTACTGTCGGAGGGGCCGGAACGGAACATCACCTCCGCGCCGGCGACGCTGACCATTTTTGCAGCGCAGACCGCCGGCATCAAAATAGATAACAGCAGGAAGATGACGGCAAAGGTCTGCCGCCCTGCCTGCTGCCGCCTTCTGTTTTCTGACTTCGTACTTCCCACTTCCGTCTCCTTCCAAGAAACTTAAATTATCCCAGGGAGCATTGGGCTCGCAGGGATAATGATATTGCTCAATGTCTTATCTTCGGACGTCCTGACCCGGTACCACGTAAACTCTTAAACCTTCGCAGGTTGGGTCAGGCCGTTGTTTGGCCGTAACCCGACACCAGAGGCGCCTTTGGCGTCGGGTTACGCTTCGCTAACCCAACCTCCAGAAAATACTTAAAATTAAAGGTGTTATCTAACCAGAAAGCACCGAAACTTTACGTACTTTCGACACTCATCCACTGTGCCTTGTCTATCGAAGTTTTGCGCATAGCCATCCGGGCGTCTTCCCAGACTTTTATGAGACCATCAACTTTCTACCATAAAATATCTGACGCGCATGTCAACCCGTCTCGGCACAGTCACCGGAATAAAGAGGCGAGAGCCATGGATTTGGCAGCACCCGTCGCCTCTGCGCCGCGGACATTCACCTTGACAGCACCCGCCTCTTCATTTACAAATCTGCTGACAAAGCCGAACAGAAAGGCCCTGAAAAAAACCCTGTCACCGCCGATGCAATCCGCGCAACCGAGGTTCCCGGCGCACGCCGCCCCATTGCCATGAAAAAAATTGTCCTGCCCCTGCTGCCTGCCCTGCTCCTCCCCGCCGTTGCCGTTCTTCCGGCCCGGGCCGCAGATTTCGCCAGTTACGAGGAGTGCCTGGCAACGACCGTGAAGACGGCGGACGACACCATGACCGCAAGCCGGATCAGGCAGGCCTGCGATGCATATCTGCCGCCGGTCCCCGACGCCGCGGCCGCGGCCCCTGCCGAACCTGTTGCCGACAGCCTGGCCAACGGGGAGCTGCCCGCGGTCAGCCGCCGGGTCCGCTACGAGTCGAAAACCGAGGACAACCTCTTTACCATCACCCCGCACAAACCCAACTACATCCTGCTGGCCAGTTATAATAACAATCTGAACGGGGAGGGGCTGGAACTCGAGGACGGCGAACTCGATCAGACGGAAATCAAATTCCAGTTAAGCTTCAAGGTGCCCCTGGTCAAGGACCTGCTGGGCGAGGACAATGGCGACCTGTTTGCCGCCTACACCATGCGCTCCTTCTGGCAGGCTTACAACAGCGACATCTCCAGCCCCTTCCGCGAGACCAACCATGAGCCGGAAATCTTTTTTGCCCTGCGCAGCGATCGCGAATTTTTCGGCTGGCACAACCCCTTCGTGCTGGCCGGCTTTTCCCACCAGTCCAACGGCCGCAGCGGGACGCTGTCGCGCAGCTGGAACCGTCTCTATCTCGACTTTCTTTTCGAACGGGGCAACTTTGCCCTGAGTTTCAAACCCTGGTACCGGCTGCCGGAAGACAGCAAGGCATTTCCCGGCGATCCGGGCGGCGACGACAACCCCGACATCTCCTCCTACCTGGGCTACGGGGAGCTTACCGGCGCCTGGTCAAACGGCGACCATACGGTGAGCCTCATGCTGCGCAACAACCTCCGCAGCAATCACAACCGCGGCGCAGTCGAGCTGGGCTGGAGCTTCCCGCTGGGCGCCACCATGCCGCTCAGAGGCTATCTCCAGTATTTCAACGGCTACGGCGAATCAATGATCGATTACAACTCTTCGGTGAACCGCATCGGCTTCGGCCTGCTGCTGACCGACTGGTTGTGAAATTGCGGATTGCGGATTGCGGATTGCGGATTATAAATATTAACCACAGAGGGCACAGAGCCCACAGAGAGAGCAAGGGACTCAGCAATTGTTGATATACCGCTTACCACGTCTCGAATGGTCCGTCATTCCGGCATGTTTTTTATATAAAAGTCTCTTTCCTGCCTTGTTGTGCCGGCAGGGAGGTAGGAGCGGGCCATGCCCGCGACCTTCGGCAATGCAGTTATCTCTATCGCGGGCATGGCACTTCTAAGTTCCTGACTGTAATAAAATAATTTTCTCTGTGATCTCTGTGATCTCTGTGGTGAAATTTTTCTTATAAAACCATGCCCTGGCTGACCATCATCATCTTTATTGCGACCTACGCGGGCGTGGCCCTGGGCCGTATCCCCGGCCTGACCCTGGACCGGACCGGCATCGCCCTGCTCGGGGCGATCGGCATGATCGCGAGCGGCGCCGTGCCGCTCTCAAGCGCCCTGGCCGCCATCGACCTGCCGACCATCGTGCTGCTCTATGCCCTGATGATCCTCTCGGCCCAGCTCCGTCTCGGCGGCTTCTACACCTGGGTCGCGGCCCGCAGCACTGCCCTGCTCGGCCGGCCGCGGCGCTTTCTCTTCATCAACATGCTGCTGGCGGCCCTGCTTTCCGCCCTGCTGGCCAATGATATCATCTGCCTCGCCTTCACGCCGGTGCTGACCATCGCCCTGACCAGGGCCGGGCTCAATCCCCTGCCTTTTCTGCTGGGGCTGGCCGCGGCTAGCAACATCGGCTCGGCGGCCACCATCATCGGCAATCCGCAGAACATGCTCATCGGCCAGGTCGGCCAGCTGCGCTTCGACCGCTTTCTTTACTGGTGCTCGCCGCCGGCGCTGCTTGCCCTGGCCGGCTCTTACTTCATCATCTGCGCCCTCTACCGCCGCCGTTTTACCGCCGCCGCTCCGCCGCTGCCGGCGGCCCTGGCGGCGGAACTGCCGGCCTTCAACCTGTGGCAGACGTCAAAGGGGCTCATGGCCGTCGCGGTGCTGCTCGTGCTCTTTTTCACCGACATTCCCCGGGAACTGTCGGCCATCACCGTGGCCGGGGTCCTGCTCTGCAGCCGGCGCATGCGTTCCCGCCAGATCATGGAGCTGATTGACTGGCATCTCATCACCCTGTTCTGCGCGCTGTTCATCGTGGTGCAGGCCATGGCCGCGGCCCGGATTCCCGCCCTGCTCATCGAGGCCATCGCCGGCCGGGGCTTTCACCTGACCGCCCCGGCCAACCTGGCGGCCGTTTCCACGATTCTGAGCAATCTGGTGAGCAACGTGCCGGCGGTCATGCTGCTCATCCACTTTCTCGATCCGGGCGAGCCGCACCAGTGGTACGTGCTGGCCCTGTCCAGCACCTTTGCCGGCAACCTGCTGGTCATCGGCAGCATCGCCAACCTCATTGTCATCGAACAGGCGAAAAAAATGGGGGTGACCATCACCTTCCGGGAGCACGCCCGGACCGGGGTGCCGGTGACGCTTTTTTCCCTGCTGGTGCTCGCCGTGTACGGGTTGTTGTTCGGAGGATGAGGGAAATTGCGGATTTCGGATTGCTTCGGACTGAAAATTCACCACAGAGAGCACAGAGCCCACGGAGATAACTAACTGTAATTATTTTTTTCTCTGTGTTCTCCGTGTGCTCTGTGGTGAAGATCATCATTTCACCGTGCAGATGCCGCGAATGGCATTGCATGCCTTGCTGAACAGTTTCTCCAGCCAGTCGTCGCCGGCGATCTTGTCCCCCGGCAGACTGCCGCATTCCGCGCAGCGGCGGAATCGGGCCCGGCGGCGCATGATCTTCCTGGC
>JACQYM010000010.1 GCA_016208225.1 Deltaproteobacteria bacterium
TATAAGCAGCATGCAATCCGTCATGCCGGACTTGATCCGGCATCCAGCAAACGCCCGGATACTGGATTCCGGCTAAAAACACCCCCGTCAAGCGGGGACTGAACAGAGTGCCGGAATGACGATCGGAAATATTGTAATATTCATGATTTCAATACGTTGTGCCAACTCAGAAAGTTGAAGTTGTAATGTAAGGGGCATCAGTAAAACGTGGAGTGAATCGCAGGTGACCGTCGGCCTCTGGTTTATGGCGGCCGGGAGAGGAGGGATCATGACCCGCGACTTTTCCGAAGATTTCAAGCAGATTACCGCTGCCGCCATCCCTTTTGTGGAGAAGCGGCGCAAGGCTGCCGGCGGCTTCGGGGCCACGCCCAGACTGCCTGCCACCATCGAAGACACCTTTTATGCCCTGCATATCCTGCTGCTGGCCCGTTCGATTGGCGTGCCGACACCGGGGCCGGAGCCGGAAGCCGACCCCGGCCTCCATGCCTGGCTGGACAATGCCCGCCGCACCCTGCAGCCGGGGCTGCGAACGATCTTCCATCTCCTCAGTTCCTGCCGCCTGGCCGGACTTGCACCGGCCGGCGACTCTCTCCTCGCCGCCGTGCTCGCCAGGCTGCGGGCCGGGGCAACGCTGCCGGACTGGTATGACGGGGTGCGCATCGTGGCCGGTTTTTTCTCCCCCCAGCCGCGCTCCCTGCTTGACGACAGCACGCTTGCCGGCATCAGACGACTTCCCTGGCACACCGTGGACGAGGCCTTGATGCGGCTCACCCTGGCCCGCGCCCTGGAGGAACCGGACCTCGCCCCCGCTGATCTGCCCGACTGGCTGCGGGCCTGCCAGAACGGCGACGGCGGCTTCGGCTTTCTGCCCGGCACCACGTCCTTTATTGAAAACTGCCGGTACTGCCTGCAGGCCATGCACCTGCTGGGTGTGGTCCCCCGTGATCCGGTCGGGGCCAGGCGCTTTCTCGCCCGCTGCCAGACCGGGGCCGGCGGTTTTTCCCGCAACGGCCTGGCCGCCCCCTTTCTCGACGCCACCTGGGCGGGGTTGGAAAGTCTCAGGCTGCTTGGGGCTGAAGGGAAGAAGGCATAAGGCATAAGGCAAAAGGGGAACGAAGGAAGGGGTGAGGATGTTCAATCCGCAATCCGCATTCCGCATTCCCCAATTGCCCCATTTCACCAGTACGGATAATAGGGATAGCCGCCGTAGGGGTAGTAAAACCGCCGGTTGTACGGATGGGTGTGCCGATAGTACGGGTAGTAGAAGCGGCGGTTGAACGGCTGGTAAAACGGATCGTCAGACCACACGAACGGATCATCATACACGTAGTAATCGCGGTCCTCGGACCAGAGATAGATTTCCCTGCTGTCGATGGTGAGGCACTCATAAGGACAGCTGCCGATCTGCTCCGTCTGGAAACCGGCAATGGTGCCCGCCACCGTTATCCGCCGGTCCCGTCTGTAAACTTCCGGATCCAGAAACCCCTGGTGCCGCACAACAAACCGGCCTTCGGTTTTATCCTTGTAGTAGGGGTAATCCATGGTGGACAATGGGGTCTGCAACACACTGATCAGCGTCTCCTCCGCCCTGTTTTCCGTACCGATAATATAGCCGCCCAGAATGACCGTCTGCCCCGCGTATTCACCGGCATTCTGCACCAGTTTCTTGAAAGGCATGGGCGCCATGGCGTCATTCCGCACCTCGCGGGAAATTACCGAACAGGACAGGGAAAAGAAGAGGAGAAAAATGGCGATTGCACTATTTTTCAAAACATTCATATTCATGGAATCCTCCTTCCCGTCCCCGGGTGATGAAGGAACATTTCTTCTTTTAAATATAAGAACGATAACGGTTATCAGCAATGCGCTTTTGCCTTTTGCCGCCTCTTTTTTAAATTTTCACTTGACAGCAGCAACGGGAAAAAATTAGCGTTTTCGTATATCTCGTTTCGCTGCTATTTTCTAACAGGAAATTGCAGTGCTTATCCCCTGCTGCCGGTGCATGAGAAACCGAGGCCAGCAACCATCAGGCATTTTGCTGTTTTTCTATAATCTCTGCAAAGGAAGACGACCATCATGATTTCACTCAACATCAACAACAAAAATTACCAGGTGGAAGTTGAGGCGGATGTCCCGTTGCTGTGGGTCATCCGGGAACATGTCCAACTTACCGGTACCAAATTCGGCTGCGGCATCGGCGAGTGCGGCGCCTGCACGGTGCAGATCGACGGCGAGGCCATGCCCTCCTGCCAGATAACGGCCAAGGAGGCGGAAGGGAGAAAAATCACGACCATCGAAGGGCTGGGAGAGGGACATCCGGTGCAGCTCGCCTGGATTGAGGAGGATGTGCCGCAGTGCGGTTACTGCCAGTCCGGCCAGATCCTGCAGGCGGTATCCCTGCTGGCCGCCAATCCGCGGCCCACGGATGCCGACATCGATGCCGCCATGAACGGCAATACCTGCCGCTGCGGCACCTATCCGCGCATCCGCCGGGCCATTCACCGGGCGGCCGGCAAGCCCGGACAAGGAGGGAAACCATGAGCTGGATCATCAATCTCAGTCGGCGTGAATTCTGCAAAAGCGGGGCGCTGCTCGGCGGCGGGCTGGTGCTCGGTATCCATCTGCCGGCCGGACTGGCCGCGGCACAAGAGGCCAAGACGGCCGCCCCCATTATTCCCAACGCCTTTATCCGCATCGCTCCGGACGATACGGTGACCATCATCATCAACAAGTCGGAAATGGGGCAGGGGGTCTATACTTCGCTGCCCATGCTGGTGGCCGAGGAGTTGGAGGCGGACTGGCAGAAAATCCGCATCGAACCGGCGCCGGTCGACCCGGTTTATAACCATACGCAATGGGGCGGCATCATGGGCACCGGCGGCAGCACCAGCGTGCGCAGCAGCTGGGAACAGTTGAGTAAAGCCGGGGCTGCGGCCCGGATCATGCTGGAGCAGGCGGCGGCCGCCGTCTGGAATGTTGACGCGCAGAGCTGCCGGGCCGAGAACGGCTTTGTCGTGCACAGCGACGGCAAACGCCGCCTCTCTTTCGGCGCCCTGGCGGAAAAGGCGGCGCAGCTGGCGGTACCGCAGGATGTGGCCGTAAAGCAGGCCAAGGATTTCAAGGTGCTCGGCACGGTAAAAAAACGGCTCGATACCCCGGAGAAAACCAACGGCAAGGCGCTGTTTGCCCTGGATGTCATGGTGCCGGGCATGCTCACCGCCGTGGTGGCCAGGCCCCCGGTGTTCGGCGGCACTGTGGTAAGCGTTGACGATACCGCCGCCAGAAAGGTGGCCGGCGTCAAGGACGTGGTGCGGATCGACCGGGGCGTGGCCGTGGTGGCCGATCATTTTCCGGCGGCCGAGCGCGGCCGCCAGGCCCTGAACATCGTCTGGGATGAGGGCGCCCTGGCCGGCCTCGACAGCAGCATCCAGTTGCAGCAGTACCGGGAAACGGCGGCAACACCGGGGGCAGTGGCGGCGCAGCGGGGCGATTTCACGGCGGGCCTGGCCCGGGCCGCGCAGAAAATCGAGGCGGAGTACCACCTCCCCTATCTGGCCCATGCGCCCATGGAACCGCTCAACTGCGTGGCGGACGTGCGGCCGGACGGCTGCGAGATCTGGGTCGGCACCCAGCTGCAGACCACGGACCGCAATGCGGCGGCCGCCATCACCGGCCTGCCGCCGGAAAAGGTGATTCTGCATACCACGTATCTCGGCGGCGGCTTCGGCCGGCGGGCCGTGGGCGATTCCCATTTTGTCAGCGAGGCGGTGCAGATCTCCAAGGCGGTGCAGGCGCCGGTCAAGGTCATCTGGACCAGGGAGGATGATATCCGCGGCGGCTATTACCGGCCCGCCGCCCTGCATGCCCTGGTTGCCGGCCTCGGCGCCGACGGCATGCCGGTGGCCATGCGGCACCGCATCGTCAGCCAGTCCATTGTCAAGGGCACCCCCTTTGAGGGGGGGCTGATGAAAAACGGCATTGACGACACGGCGGTGGAGGGCGCGTCCGATTCGCCCTACGCGGTTGCCGATTTCCTGGCCGAATATCACATGGCCCCGGCAGGGGTGCCGGTGCTCTGGTGGCGCTCGGTGGGCCATTCGCATACTGCCTTTGTCAAGGAATCCTTCATTGACGAACTGGCCCATGCGGCCAGACAGGACCCGTACGAGTATCGGCGCAAACTGCTCGCCGGCCATCCGCGGCTGCTGGCAGTGCTTGATCGGGCGGCCCGGAAGGCGAGCTGGGGCAAAGCCTCGGTGCCGGGGGCATTTCAGGGAATCGCCGTGCATGAATCGTTCGGCAGTTTTATCGCCCAGGTGGCCGAAGTATCGGTGGATAAGAAAGGCGGGGTGAAGGTGCACAGGGTGGTCTGCACCATATGGGCAAATCACCTTTAATAACGGCCGGGTGGAGCAGAGCAATTTCCATGATTACCCGATCCTGCGCCTGAATGAAACGCCAGTGATCGAGGTGCATATCGTGCCAAGCGAGGAGCCGCCCGGCGGGGTGGGCGAGCCCGGCGTACCGCCGGTTGCCCCGGCGGTGGCCAATGCCCTGTTCGCGGGAACCGGCGTTCGCCTCCGCACCCTGCCCATGACGGCAGCGGCCATCAAGGCAGCAGGATGAATTGATTGCGGATTGCGGAATGCGGAATGAACATCCGGTAGGGGCGGGTTCCAAACCCGCCCATTAGATGTGTAGAAACGGGTTCCAAACCCGCCCTCTAAACCCGCCCAATCGAAGGCATAACCATGGATGATTTGCAGATTTACGAAGAGATCGTGCAGGCCAAAAGAAACCGCAGCCCGGCGGCCCTGGCCGTGGTGGTTGCCACCAGCGGCTCATCGCCCCGCAAGGCCGGGGCCAAGATGCTGGTGCGCGGCGACGGCTCCATTGCCGGCACCATCGGCGGCGGCAAGACCGAGGCGGAGACGATCGCGGCCGCCCTGCAGGTAATGCGGACCGGCATCCCCCGGACCATGGACTTTTCCCTGACCGAGGAGCACGGTCATGTGTGCGGCGGTAATGTCACCGTTTACCTGGAGCCGGTGACCGCGGCCCCGCCCGTGCTGATCGTCGGCGCCGGCCATGTGGGCCGGGCCGTGGCCCGGACGGCGGAACAGGCCGGTTTTTTCGTGACGCTGATCGATACCGCCATCGACCGGCCCGGCAGCGCGGCAGGCGATGGGGTGCGCCAGTGCGCGCCCGAAGAGCTGGCAGCGGTTTTTCAACATCTGGAGGCGGACCGGGGCGCCTTTATCTTTATCGCCACCAGCGACCATCAGGAGGATTTTGTTGCCGCCGGCGCGGCCCTGAAGACGGACGGCGGTTATATCGGCGTGCTGGGCAGTACGCGCAAACGGGCGGCCATGGAGCAGTATCTCAAGGACGCGGGGTTTGGCGCGGCGGACATCGGTCGCATTATTTCGCCGGCCGGCATTGCCATCAATGCGGAAACGCCGGAGGAAATCGCGGTCAGCGTGGTGGCGCAGATGATTCAGCACAGGAGGTCAGACCATGCCGCGCATCGCAGCGCTGCTGCTTGCCGCCGGCCGCTCTGAAAGAATGGGCCGCTGCAAGCAGCTGCTTCCCCTTGCCGGCAAACCGCTGGTCCGCCACGGCCTGGAGACGCTTCTTGCGGCCGGGGTCGAGGACATCATTGTGGTGCTGGGGGCCAGGGGCCGGGAAATTGCCCGGGCCATTGACGATCTGTCGGTGACCATGGTGGAAAACAGCGACCCGGCAAGCGACATGGCCGGCTCGGTGCGGGCGGGCCTTGCCGCCGTGGCCGGCGATGCGCAGGCCGTGCTCGTCTGCCTGGGGGACCATCCCCTGGTCAAGGCCGCAACCGTGCAGGCCCTTACCGGCAGCCATGCCGCATATCCGGACAAGATCATCATCCCGCTCTGCAACGGCAGAAAGGGCCATCCGACCCTGTTTCCCCGCGCCGCCATTGCGGAAATCCACACCGTGCCGACCCTGCGGGACATCGTCAACCGGGACGGGGAACGGGTCATGCTGCTGCCGCTGGCCGACCCCGGCGTGACGGCGGATATCGATACCCCGGAGGATTACCGGCGGATCGGCGGCGAAGGGTGAGGGGCTTGAGGTTCAGAAGGTGGAGGAAATGCTTATGGAACCGTAAATCTGCTCATCCATTGGCATATGTATAAACATTCCCCAGGGCCATGCCGGCATGGGGGATGAAATCGAAGATGTCGGAATTTTCAAAGCCGAGCTGCAGGAGACGCCATTTTCTCTCGTAAACAAGGTTCACGCCCACTTCATTTTCCAGCTGATGATCCCATCCCTGCGGTTTTTTTGACTCCAATAAGTCGTGCATTTCCTCCTGGACCTCACGGGCATAGGATTGCGGTCCCACCAAACCGAGATCCAGTTCAAAAGCATCCAGGACCCTTTCATTTTTCGAAAGCAGGGTAATGCCCGCATAGGTCCAACCGGCATAGGGACGATCGTCGGGAATCAGATTCGGATTGTCAAGATCGTTCGGGGTAAATATCTTCTGACCCAGGGAAAGGGCGACATGTTTTGTCGTCGTCGGCCGGTTGACGACGGGCAGGGAATCCATGGGTTTACCGCTGCAGGCAGGCAATCTCCTGTCATCCGAATAGGAATCCAACGCCCCGGATATCCAGGTAAATTTAAAGCCATTCGTATAATTGCGGTCAGTGCCGCTGAAAACATCATTCTCCCAATAGAATATCAGGGTGTTGTCATCGTTTTCAGCCCCCATGGCGGGACACGTTCCCATGAAGGAAAAACAAAAGATTGCCGCCAGCAGA
>JACQYM010000106.1 GCA_016208225.1 Deltaproteobacteria bacterium
ATCAAGGCTGAAGTTGATGTAATCATGCGTACTGCCATTGAAATATTGCATTCCACACGCCATGTGTGTATGGATAATAACGTAGAGACAGCATGTTAAGCCAAGTCAGAAACTTGAGTAAAGTACTTAAAGTGCCTAAAGTTATGGTATTATCCGATCAGAAAAACTACCATAACTTTAGGCATTTTAGGCACTTATAATTTTAGGCACTTGCAATTTCAGGCACTTTATTCAAGGATACCCCATGACAGACAATATAAATGAAAAGCTTGGCAGCGCAGACATTCTCTGGAACCTGAAAGACCTCTACAGCTCCCTGCAGGACCCGGTCATCAAGGAAGACATCGCCTTCTGCGAAGAGGAGGCCGCGCTGCTGCAGGAGACATTTGCCGGCAGGCTCAACACCCTCGCTCCGGCGGAGCTGGCGCGCCTGGTCCGCCGGCTGGAAAGAATCGACACCTTTCTGGCCAAGGTGGCGACCTATGCCTTTCTCAACTTCACCACCCAGATAAAAAACCCGGAGGCCGGCGCCTTTCTCCAGGAGATCAGAGAGGCGTCGAGCCGCATCGCCCGGCAAACGGTTTTCTTTGAGCTGGAATGGAGCAAAATGGAGGAACAGACGGCGGAACCGCTGCTGGCGGCCGAGGAAATCAGCCATTACCGCCATTATCTGCACAATATCCGCCGCTATGCCAGCCATATGCTTTCCCACGCCGAGGAGACGCTGCTCATCGAGATAGCGCCGGTGGGCCGCGGCAGCTGGACCAACCTCTTTGAAAAGGTGCTCGGCCATCTGCAGTTCGGCGAGACCAGACGGACGGAAGAGGAGGTCCTGGCCGATCTCTACAGCCCGGAGAGGGAGGTACGCCGCACGGCGGCGGCGGAACTGACGGAAGGGCTGCAGAGCCAGCTCCATATCCTCACCCACATCTTCAACAACCTGCTGGCCGACAAAATGATCAGCGACCGGCTGCGCAGCTACCCCTCATGGATCAACTCCATGAACCTGGCCAATGAGCTTGATGACGCAACGGTCGAGGTGCTGATCGAGGCGGTAACCTCCAGGTATGACATTGTCCAGCGCTACTACCGGGTAAAAAAAGAGCTGCTGGCGCTTGACGAGCTGCACGATTATGACCGGTATGCGCCGCTGCCCCATCTGCCCGCCGCCACCATCGGCTGGGACCAGTGCCGGGAAATGGTGATCAACGGCTTTCGCAGCTTCTCCCCCAAGATGGCGGAAATCGCCTCCTTCTTCTTTGACCGCGACTGGATCCATGCCCCGGTGCTGTAGGGTAAACGCGGCGGGGCCTTTGCCCAGCCCTGCGGGCCCGAGGTTCATCCGTATGTCCTGGTAAACTATACCGGCAACATCCGCGACGTCTCCACCGTGGCCCATGAACTGGGGCACGGCGTGCATCAATATCTGGCGGCCAAGCAGGGATATTTCAACAGCGGCACCCCGCTGGTGCTGGCCGAGACCGCCTCGGTCTTCGCCGAGCTGCTGATCTTCCATGACCAGCTCGCCATGCTCAGTGACCCGGACCAGCGCCGGGCCTTTACCTGCCAGAAGCTGGAATCCATCTTCGCCACCGTCTTCCGGCAGGTCTCCATGAACCGCTTTGAAAACCTGACCCACAATGCCAGAAGGGAAAAGGGGGAGCTGGCCGACAGCAGGGTGACGGAACTGTGGATGAGCACGCAGCAGGAGATGTTCGGCGATTCGGTCACCCTGACCGACAATTACGGCATCTGGTGGTCGTACATCCCGCACTTTCTCCATTCCCCCGGCTATGTCTACTCCTACGCCTTCGGCGAACTGCTGGTGCTGGCCCTCTATAATCTTTACAAAAACGAAGGCAAACAGTTCATCCCCAAATATCTGCACCTGCTCAGCCAGGGCGGCAGTCTTTCCCCCTATGAACTCCTCCGGCCGTTCGGCGTTGATTTAAACGACAGAAATTTCTGGCAGGGCGGTCTGTCGATCATCGATGAGATGCTGAAAAGTATTGAATAGCCATTCTGGATGAACCGGAAATTCAAAATCACCCTTCTGCTCCTGCTGCTCCTGGGACTGCTGGTCTATACCGCGCCGCGCCTGCTTTCGGTCAAGGAGATCCAGTCGGAGCTGATCGACCGGGCAGGCGCCTCCATCGATGCCGAGATCAGCATGGGGCAGATGCGCTGGCGCTGGACGCCCCTGCCCCATCTCACCCTGCTTGACGCCACGGTCACCCACCGGGATTATGTGCTGCGCCTGCCGGAAACCAGAATATACCCGGACTGGCAGGCACTCCTTGCCGGCAGAATCGACATGGGCAGCATCTCCCTGCTTGCCCCTGACCTCCTGCTCAACCACTCTTTTTTATCGACGACAGACTTGCAGGTGCCGACCCTGCCGCGCATCAATGTGACGATTACCGGCGGCACGGTGAGCATTCCCTCTTTTGCCGCGGACCAGCTCCGCCTGAAGAATCTCTCCCTGGCCGGCATCAACCTCAAAATTCGCAACCGCTTCGACCATATGTCCGTCTCCCTGCAGGGCAGCTCCTCCTTTGCCGCTGCCTTTGCCCTGGAAGGCAAATATTTTCCCGGCTCCGGGTCCTACAACGGCACGGTAAAAGCTGAAAAATTTCAATTGCCGGAGATGATCGCCGCCGACAGCCGAACCATCACCCCCCTGGCCTCGAAGGTAGATTTCAGCTGCGATATTACCGGCCAGGGGCTGCATGCCGTGCAGGTTCTCTTTGACGGCAATCTCCCCGCCTTTACCCTGCAGCGCCTGGAAAATTCCGTACCATTCATTTTCAACCGGGCAAAGCTGCGGCTCGAAAAAAAGGGGCGGGACCTGACGGCAGAGATTGTCGAATTGCGTCTTGCCGATCAGGAAGTGACGTTCTCCGGCACAGTGAGCCGCACTTTCGGCGCCGATGCCGGGCTGCCGTTCTACCGGCTTGACCTGGCGGCCGCGGATATTGACCTGAACGAAGTCCGCGCCAGGCTGCTGAAGCTGCTCGGCGACGAGCATATCACCCGCACCGTCTGCGACGTCGTGCGGGCCGGCCGGGCGAAATCAGCCTCCTACACCTTTGACGCCCCGCTGGCGGGCTTCAGGGACCTGATGGAAATGACCATCAATGTTGATGTGGACAATGCCGAGATTCATGTGCCGGAAGTGGAACTCGATCTCTCCAGGGCCTCCGGTCCCATCGTCATCGAAGACGGCATTCTGCACGGCTCCGGCCTGACCACCTGGCTCGGCGACCATTACGGCTCGAACGGCTCCTTTTCCCTTGGCCTTTCCGAACACAACTGGCTGTTTACGCTTGATCTTGATA
>JACQYM010000107.1 GCA_016208225.1 Deltaproteobacteria bacterium
CCAGACGGCTATACCTAGCCCGGAAATACCAATTATTCCAGTACATTCCCGCGCAGGCTCTGCCCTTGTGATTCCACAGGCGGCAATATTCTCTTTGATCGCCCAGACACGCGAGGTTTTCAGATCTGCCGCCGGCAGCTCCGAGAGGGTAGCTCGTCTTTCTTTGGCAGGAATCCCCCTTCCGCCCGGTTTATCTTTTCGCTTGCGCTGCCGACATATCCTGTTTGATTTTTCCCATATTTTATGATTTCCTATGTTAGGATTTCCCAGCATAAAAATGACGAATTGCATCTGAAGATCAACTGCCCGAAAAAATCATCCGCACCTTTCTGCCGAAAAACCTTCATATCCATAAAGAGAGGCCATCATGAGTCTTCGTGTCCGTTTTGTTCTGATCATCGGGGTGCTCAGTCTGTTGTCCGCCGTCAGCCTGGCATTCTTCAGCTACCGCTTCAGCGTCAACAACGCCCTTGTCGAGGCGCGCAAGCAGGGGAATATCGTCTTCAATTACATCGAGGCATCCAGGTCCTTTTTCAGGGACAAGCAACTGCCGCAGATCATGGGACTGGTGGAAAAAGACCGTTTCTACCCGGAACTCATGTCCGGCTTCGCCCTGACCCGCGGGGTCTGGGAAGTTTTTTCCAAAAATCTGGCCGGCTACAAATTCAAGCAGGCCACCGTCGATCCCCTGCACCCGCCTAACAAGGCGGATGCCCAGGAGCTGGCCATCATCGACGAATTTCGCACCAAGCCTGACCTGAAAATCAAAGAGGGGATTCTGGAAAAAGAGGGTGAAAAATATTTTTATTTTGCCCGTCCGGCCAAGGTGGAGAAGGGATGCCTCCGCTGTCACGGCAATCCTGAAGATGCCCCCAGGGACCAGGTGGAGATCTACGGCACCGCATCGGGGTATCACTGGCTCGATGGCGACACCGTTGCCGCGTTTATTGTCTATGTGCCCATCCAGGCCGCCATTGACAACGCCCGCCAGTCAGCGGCCCAACTGTTTCTGATCGGTTCGGGCGGCATTCTCCTCATCGTGCTGATTTTCCGGGTCTTCTTGAATAAATATGTGGTGAGCCCTGTGACCATGCTGGAACAGCGCGCCACCGAAATCAGCCTGGGGAAGGATATCGCTTCGAGAATTACCACCAGCTCCAACGATGAGATCGGCTCGCTGGCCAGGGCGGTTGACCGGCTGCGCATCAGCATGGAAAAGATGCTGCAGCGGCACAAGGGGAAATAACAGCGATTTTGCACGGCTTGTTGAGAAATGGAGCGGGCGCCGCTGAGGAAAAATGAGGAGCCGGCCACGGCGGCGCTTACCCTTTCAGCAACCCCGCCACCCGTTTGCGGAAATCGGTGGCCAGCTGCGCATCGTCAATCTCCTGCACCAGCATTTCCGCCAGCTCAGCAAGACGCGATTTCGCTGCCGCCCCTCCTTCCCGCCACCGTTCCACATAATCATCCAGCACGAGACCTGCCACCGGTCCGATGGCAAAGGCGAGGGCCTCGCCGATCCCGGCCAGCAGCGGATCTAAATTTTCTTCCGGCGCAGCCTGCTTTTTCTTTGCAGGCTGCGGGGTTGCCGCAGGTCCGGCAGGAGGAGCGGCTGCCGATTGGACCAGCCAGGATTGCAGCTCGCCGGCCAGCATGGAAATCGTGGTGGCCACCAGGGAACAGTTGCTGTCCGCTTCACAAACGGTCAGCAGGATTGTTTCCTTGTCCACCGGCATGGCCAGCAGAGTAAACCTGTCAAAAGCCAGGGCCAGAATCTGCAGGTCAAGCCCGGCCACCGCCCCCATCTGCATGAGCCGCGCACAATGGTGGGCAACTTCCTGCACCTTGTTTTCGGCGAAATAATCGGGCAGATCGGAACTGAGATTTCCCCTGGACCTGCTGAACAGGCAGGACCCGGCCACCCCGGGCAACACGGCTATTTCCTTAAAGACATCCGGCATGATCCACCCGCTACCGTCCGCCCGGTGCAGCAAAAGCGAGACGCAGTTTCTCAAAAACATCATCGGCTGACACATTTTCATTGAGCAGAAGAGCGAAAATCATGCCTGCAACTGAGGAAATAAGCAGCATCTGGCCATTTTTGAGGGTGAGCAGGATCCGGTGCGGCCCCTTGGTATCCAATATTTTCCGCATCTCGCCGGCGGCGACGATACAGTAGGCGATAAAATCACCCATTTTCTTGTTCTGCTCGGAGTAGGCGATCATTTTCGCCTGGCGGTTCAGGATGAAGTAATGCCGGATGCCGGGGATTTTTTTCAGGACATCCACCAGCTGAGTCAGCAGGGGGTTGTTCCCTGCCTGCCGCTGATACGAAGCAGACGGATTTTGCGATGTATCGCCTTCGACGTTTTCATCCTGTTTTCTGGCCGCATTCATCAGCACATAGGTCAGCGACTGATCGATCCGCCTGCCCCTCTCCCGGGGGCCGTACATTTTAAAAGACGGATTCTGCCAGGCCAGGATGATATATGCCGCATCAATACCGACCGCCTCGGCGGTCTCGGCATCAATCAGCTCGCCGTTTTCCAGAAAAAGGTGCCCCCTCCTCTCTTCATTGGCGACAAGCAGGGTACAGGTTTTCTGCTCCTGTTCAAGCAACTGCAGAAAAGAAGCGAGGGATACCCCGCTTATGGTACTGCTTTCATCTTTTTGCATAAACTCGTCATCCCGGCAGAAAGCACGGCGCTGTTCGGAGCGCCAGGCCCGGCGCGGACAGCGTCAGTAAAAATTTGCGCCTGCACTGTTTGCAACATACGAAACTATCAAAATAAAAATAACCGCTTTTTAAAGATTTATCCATACTATTGGTTAGAATCACGAATTGCGACAGCACATAATGCACCCTACTCCTCCCCATTGCCGTTATCAACCACCGGTTCTGGTTCCTTTTTCACCAGCAGGATCGAACAGG
>JACQYM010000108.1 GCA_016208225.1 Deltaproteobacteria bacterium
GCGCTGGTAGGCCTCCACAATCTGCAGCTTATGGGCCGGGCTGACCCGTGAGAAAATATTCGTCTGTTCGCTCAGGGAGGCGAGCATTTCCGGCTCCAGACTGGAGAAGGAGGAAGAGTCAAGAATAGTCAACTCGCCGCTGCCGCTCAAGGCCAGGGAACTGCCGACCCTGAAGGCCGTGGCGGATTGATCGCCGGTGATCATCACCGTTTTAATGCCGGCCAGGTGAAAACGGTGCATCAATTCCGGCACCCCGTTCCGGATCGGGTCGGTCATGCCCACCAGTCCGACCCAGACCAGTCCGGCCTGCAGAATTTCATCCAACTCATCCATGGCGGCCGAGCCGGCCTGGATACGATATGCCCCGCCCAGCACCCGCAGGGCCTCGCCGGCCATCCGTTCATTTTCCTTCTGCATGTGCAGCCGTTTCTCTTCCGTAAGTTCGGTTACCTTACCGTCCAGGAGATAATGGCTGCAATAGGAAAGCACTTCGGAGGGACTGCCCTTGACCGCGGCCAGTTGCCCGCCGCCGGCCATTTGATGGACTGACACCATGAAATTGCGATTGTCCGAACGGTGGTACATTTTGTCCAGCGGAAAGGATTCCTTCATGACCTGGATGTTGAGACCGTTGTTGATGGCCAGATAGGCCAGGGCATTCTCCGTTGGCGTGCCGTTGACCATGAAGCCGCCATCCTTGACGATGATTTCACTCTCATTGCAGAGCGCCACCACGGCGAGCAGGGCGGCGACTTCACGTTGAAAATATTCGCGGATCTCGGTCCCCGGCGCCAGGCAGTTCCCCCTGTCGCAGACGATCCGGCTCTCTCCGGCATAAAGCTCGACGACAGTCATGCGGTTTGCCGTTATCAGGACGCCCTTTTTTCTCATTTCATTGATGCCCAGGGCAAGGGTCGTGGTCGCCACCGCGGGCAGCCCCTCGGGGATCGCGGCCACGGCAAGAGCGAGCGAGGTGTTGAGCATCTGCAGAAAACCGGCCCCCCGGAAAAAACCAAGCAGAAAAACAACCGCGCACATGGCGCCGGAGAGATAGACGAGCTGATTGCCCAGTTTGTCAAGCTGTCTTGACATGGGCGTCTCGGGGGTCTCCGCCTCGCTGACCAGGCGCTGGATATTTCCCATCTCGGTGGCATAGCCGGTGGAGACAACCACGGCAGTGCCCTGGCCCCCGGTGACCAGGGTGCCCATGTAGCACATATTGGTCCGATTACAGATCGGCATGACCTCGGTATCGATACAATCGGCCGATTTTCCCACCGGCATGCTTTCGCCGGTCAGGGCAGACTCATCGATGCTGAGACGCATGGCTTCGATGAGTCGTGCGTCCGCGCCGACATAATGGCCCGGCCGCAGGACAATGAGGTCTCCCGGCACCACCATCTTCACGTCCAACTGAATAATTTTTCCATCGCGGACAACAAGCACCTGGGGAGTTACGAGATTTTTCAGGGAATGGATGGTCCGTTCGGACTGACTCTCGGTGACATAACCGATGACGGCGTTGATGCCGACCACCGCCATGATCGCCACCGCATCGGCAACCCCGCCGGTCAACACGGAAACGGCTGCCGCACCGGCGAGCATTGCCACCGGGCCGGAGCGGAATTGTTCAACCAGAATGGACCACGCGGAACGGGGCACGGCCGGCGGCAGGGCATTCGGACCATGCTTGGCCAGACGTTTTGCCGCCTCTTCCATGCTCAGTCCATCGGGCAGGGACGTCTGCATTTTTTCAAGAATAACGGCAGTTGCTCCGGTATGCCAGGGCACCTCCGGCGGCCTTGCGGCCGGCACCGGTGCCGGCTGCAAGTCCTTCTTTGCGCGCTTTATGGCAGGGTTTTTCTTTGTTGCTGATTTTGTTTGGTTTGTCTTGGGAGAATGTATTTTTTTAATTGCCGGAGCAGGCAGGGAAGCGGGTTCGCTGTCTTTTACGGCGGGAGGCGGAGAAACGCGCTTTCGATGAAAATCCGCCGCCGCCTGTTTGACCAGGGCGGTGAGATGCACCGAGGTCATTTCCGAGTTATAACAGACCAGGAGGTTCCCGGTGGCAGTACAGGCCGTTGCCTTGGATACGCCGCTTTGCCGGGGCAGAACCCCCTCAAGATGCTCCTTGAACCCCTTGTCCCGGTTGAGTCCCCTGATTTTGAAGCGCGTTCTTCCCCTCACAGAGTCATGGACCAGCTTGAGCATGCCACCCTCCGCACCTTAATATTGCCAGGAAATTGCCGTTCAGATTATACGGCTTCGAACACTTTCTCTTTGGCCTCTCCCTTGGCGCATGCAGCACCGCCGGATGGCCGGCCGGCCTGGGGCAGGATGGCGCACAACACTTCCTTCGCCCCGCTGGCAACTCCCACCAGGATTTCGGTTACGGATTTGGCCGCCGTCTTGCCGACATTACCTGCCGCTTCGATGGCGCCGACAATGGCATTCTCGGCCACGTCTTCCACGTTGCCGCCGACCTCCTTGGTCGCCTCCAGCACGCCGTCTACCGTCCGCCTGGCGACCATGGCCACATCGGCGCCGACTTCGGAGGCGGCCTGCACTGCCCCCCTGGTTGTCTGACCAGCGGCAACCACCAGATCGCCGCCGACATCGCTGACCCCCATGATGATGCCTTTGGCAACGCTTTTCGTGCCCATGATCAGGCCGGTACCCACTTCTTCCGTGGCCTGTACCGTTCCTTTCATAATATTGGTGGCCACGGCAAGTCCTTCCTTGGCAACATCCCCCGTGGTCCGCAGTGCATCAGCCACCGTGTTCCTGGCCAGACTGACGATCTCCGCTTCAATTTCATTGATACCCTTGAGGCTGCGGACAATACCTTCCTTCACGGCCGCGCCGGCATCCCCCAAATTGGCATTACTTCTCTCTCCTGCTTTTGTTTCTTCCATGGCTCACCTCTTCATTTGAAGTTGTTTGGCCTGCCTACAGGCTTTCTTCCGTTTCACCTTCACTACCGGGCATCAACAATACTTGTCTTGTCCTGCTTTTCCTGTTTACTGTTACTGAGCAAAGTATAGCCGTACCAGAGAGCGGCATGCCAGGGTGGTGACACGAAGCCGTCCCGCATCAACCGGTAGCAGCTCCACCCGATCAGCCCCGCCCCGACCAGGCGGGGAATCTCGCGGGTCGTTTCCGTCTTCCCCTCTTTTTTTCTCCCGCCCTGTCCGGCTTCGTTGTCTCCTGCGCCCTTGACAGCCGGCTGTTTCTTCGCCTGATCAACGACTTGAAAAAAATTGTTCTTTTCCAGAAATCCGTTCAGCTCATCTGTGTGATCAGCATCAAAATTGATGAGGACACTGGCGGTGGCCGGATTGATCACCATCTTTTCCAGGCCGCTGCATTTACTGATGGCCGCCAGCAGCTCTTCAAAGTAGCTTCGGTCTCCTTTTTTCCCGGGAACCCGGAACCTGACTCTGCCGGGCATGGCGTGCACTACGAGAGCATCAGGTTTTGGCATCACTTATATTTACCTCGGCCTCGGAAATTTCTTCTCCCAGGTCTGCAAGCTGTTCCGCTTCCACTTCCGTCTTGACCTCTGCCCACAAGTCTTCGGTGGTTTCGCTGATTTCGGCGATGACCTCCTTGCCTTTTTCAAAAAAAAGCAGCCCGCTTTTCATCAAACCCTTGGCAAGCGGTTTTGCCGCCTGCTCGATGGTCGGCAGCAATTTCGGCAGGAGAATGGCCGCCCCAAACCCGATGGCCAGGCCGGTCAATACTTTATTTTTTGTGACATCTTCCAGTAGACCCACGGTTCCCTCCTCATTTTATTCATTGCGATTGCGATAACAGCCAGCGAGTCTCGCATACAAGAAGAAAAAAACTCACCGCACCATAAACCTTTTCTGTTAAGATACAAAATCCGGCAAATTCGACAATCAAGACCAGCAAAGATGACATGTATTCCCCCAAACCAGGACAGCAGTCCGGATATGAGAGAAAAAGATAATGATCCGGTCATCAGGACACTGATTATCCTAACTACGGGTAGGCTTTGTGCACAATGCGGTAAGTTGTCGCAGTAACAGTCAGGTTTTTAGTTTTACGGAGGCGATGATGCAAAAAGACAGATTTTTATTTCGTGCCAAAATATCCGAGGACCAGTTCCGAGAAATCCTGCGCCTCTTTGCCCTGGATCTCAATGCCTCCCAGATCGCTGAACTGCTTGCCCTGAACCGCAACACGGTGAATCGTTATGTTATGGCCATCCGCAAGAGAATCGCCCGCCATTGCCATCGGGGCCGCTGCTACAACATAAATCATGGACCCATTCATGCAGACCTTGTCAACGGGGTCAGGGGCCGCAATCCTTCCACCCTGCATGTGGTGATCTGGTTGTTTGAAGAGCAGGGAAATGTTTATACTGAAATTGTTCCCGAACGGCTGACGGGGCTCATGCAGGCCATGATGCGGGGCAAGGTCCGGACGGACGGTGTGCTTGAAACGCTTGGGCTGGCCAACTGCAAGGCCATCGCCAACCTGAACAACAAGAAAATATTTCACATCCAGGGGAAAGGGGATTGCGGAAACACAATAAGAACGGCAATCACCCCTGCGGATCGATTCTGGGGCGTTTTGAAACAACGGATGGTCAAGATGCGGGGGATCAAAAGGGCCGCCCTTCCCTATCACCTCAAAGAGTGTGAATTCAGGTTTAACAATGCGCAGCAGGATATTCCCCATCTTCTCCATGCAATATGTGAGGCCTGACCACTTCTTCTAGTCTTGATTGAGAAAAATTATGATATTTTAATCAAACCTTAATAATGCATTAACCAGGGGATGGTAAAGCCTTCACACTGCCAGCCGACAAAACAAGGGCATGATATTTAGGAGCCGTTACGAAATAACGTCTGCCTTCTTAGCCATTTCGTTACGGCTCTTTATGCCGTTTTGACCAGCCGGATGAGGACATTATTGTTGTTTACAACGGCTTACCGCCGTCGCTCCACTCATGAGGCGGATTGCCGACATCGTTGACGAATAGGGAAATGGTGCAGGGGCAGGCAACTTTACCCAGAAACTACCTGACGGTTGAATATTCACCCGCTGAAACAGACACGGACAATCGACGAATAATCATGGCACACATAAAGATCACAAAGCGGCATTCCATGACGGTGGACGAACTGCTGGTGCAATTAAAACCGGCGGTGGCGGAATCTGCTGCCAAGTTCGATCTTCGTGTCCAATGGTCGGGCAGAACCTGTATGTTCTCCGGTGCCGCCCTGGGCTATCTGAAGGTGGGGGAAACCTCGCTTGTCCTGGCGGCCCGCCTTATCGGCTACGTTGCGCTGCTCCATAGAAAGATGATCGAGACTGAAATCACCAGGGCGCTGGATTCCGTGATCAGGTAGAAAAATATTGGCTGAAAGCCGGCGTTGAAAAAACTGTTGATTGACAGGCGCGGATGAGAAAAAAAGAATTCCTGCTTTCGCGTATGCGAGAAGTTGACGAACACTCTCGAATTTTGGAAGGGAAAAACATCATTGCTCAGATAAAAGCGGCAAGCAGCGAGAGTCCATTCGCCTCCAAGGCTTTGCCGACAGCCCATCCAATAATGGCCTTGCCCATTTTCGCGCCCGTCTCGGAGGCGATATTTTCGACAAACGGATCCTTTCGGCTCAAACTATCCGTACAGATAAGCCGTCTTTCCTCCAGGGCGCTCAACAGTCTATCAGTCTTTATCGTCGCCCCGTCATATCTGATGGTTACGCTGCCGGTCGAGGGATTGGTCTTTACCTCATAAACACCTGGCAGGCTCTGCAGGATTTCCATCGCAATTTTGCACTTCTGACTATTATTCTTTAAAATTGGATTCTTGACTCGGATTCTCCCGGGAACTGTATGGATGTAGTGGCTCATATGCATTACCTCACACGTATTAGTTAAATCAAGAGTAACTTTCAGATCTAAAGATAGCGGCCGGATATTAGAAAATTGTTAGGAGACAATTAATTATTTATTTAATTTGCCATAGCCGTTAATATCGATTTGCCGCCTGACAATCGCGATGCGCACAAATATACAGATTTTTCTCTTGCAGAAATGCATCACAGGGCAAGGAGACTCCAAATGTCAAAACTGATCCTTTTTGGCGGGAAAGGCGGAGTGGGAAAGACGACCACTTCCGCCGCCGTTGCCATCTGGACCGCTTCACAGGGTTTGAACACCCTGGTTGTTTCCTCTGACCCCGCCCATTCCCTGGGGGATTCCTTCGGCCGGCAGATCGGCAATGTCCCGACGCCTATCGTGGGAGTCGCAAACTTATGGGCCGTGGAGATGGATCCTCGCCAAACCATGGCCAAGCTTGCCCCCAAATTGACGGAAGCCCTGGCAAATCCGTTGAAGGCCCTGGGGATCGACGAGGAACTCGATATGTCCGGAGACGACATGATGCTCCCCGGCCTGGACGAGGCGCTGGCCTTTGATTTTCTCCTCAGATTCGTCGAATCCCAGGACTATGATATCATTATCTTTGATACCGCCCCCACCGGCCATACCCTTCGTTTTCTTTCCCTGCCGAATCTGACGGATCGATGGATCAGCAGAATGATGCGATTCCGGGATCAGCTGACCAAACTGAAATCGCTCTTCATTAAAAAGAAGGATACCGGCCTGGAGGTGCTTGAGCAGTTTAAGCGGCGGGTGGAGCATATCCGGCGCTTTCTCGCCAATGAAAAGTTCACCTCTTTCTACATCGTGCTCATTCCGGAACTGCTTGCCGTTGAAGAGTCGCGCCGGGCCAAGACCATTCTGGCCAGTTACGGCATCCCGGTCAAAGGGGCGGTGGTGAATAACATCGTCCCCGAGAATGACGCATGCAGGTTATGCCAATCCAGACACCGAAGTCAAATGCGTCATCTGACGGCCATCAGGAAAGAATTTGCCGGACTGCAGTTAGCGGAGGTGCCCGTCTTTGACACCGAAATCCATGGCATTGAATCCCTGCAGCTCGTTTCCGCCAAAATTATGGGAGAAAGACAGTTGGACATCCAGGGGAAAAAGAGCCTGGAAAAAGAATATGATGCTGAGGAGGGAATTTTCCACGTTCGCCTGTTCTATCCGGAAACGCAAAAATCAGACTTGCAGTTGAAGACCCAGGGCAATATTCTCAATATTACCCTCTACGGCGTCACATCCATGGTCGAGGTGCCGTTCAAGGTGGACCCGAAAAAGGTGCAGGCGCAGTTCATGGATGATTACCTTAACATCACGGTTCAGAGGTAGCCGAGAAAGGCCTTGTAGTCGACGATCTCGATGGTCTGGATGCGCATGGCTCATGGATTGTCCGGCTGTTCTTCCACAATCTTGCCATCCTTGAGAATCGCCACTCCGACGCCCACGCGCCTGGCCTTTTCGCGGGCCTTTTGGGCGGCGCGCTGCATGGCGATTTCGGCCTTGATAAAATCCGGGTCGCGTTTTCTGTCTTTCTGTTCCGGGTCAATGGCTTTGGCGCTCATAGGTTCACTCCTTCTGCGATGAGTTGCGGGGCGCTGCCGGAATTATCGTACAGCGCCCATTCACTGACAATCGGTTTATACATGGTTTCAAAATTTCGCAGCCCGGCCGCAAACCGTCTATGGATAGTCGGTTCCGGCACATTATGCCCGCCCAACTTTCCGGCGAATAACGGAGACGAAGCCGTCGGTCAACTTGAATTCCGGTTCCGGCAGGCCTGCCTCGCGGCAGCGCTCTTATTTCCTCAGGCAGCATTTTTTGTACTTTTTCCCGCTGCCACAAGGGCAGGGCTCATTTCTGCTGATCGTGGACGTTTGCGCCGGCCTACTATTCTCGATGCCATGCTGTTTTCCGCGGCAATGGTTGTATATCTGTGTCAGCCGGGCGTGCCTCTCTTTCATCAGCGTATAGATTGATGGGAGCTGTTCCTCTATGCATTGCCGCGCCTTTTTGAGATCGATAAACTCCTTCTTGCCGCGCGTTTCATCCCCCATCCACCATTTTTTCTTCTGATAATTGACAAAGTAGCAGCCGATTTCCCTGGTTCCCGCAACCTTCTGGCGGTCAACGAGAAACACATTCAGGAAGGCATCGGTACAGGAACATCCGTTTCTGAGGCAATAATGGTCAAGAACCAGACATGTTTCACCATTCATGGTCACCATAAGTTGATCCGCATAGGGGAGGATATCGTTATAGGCGGTCAGTAATCCGTCTTCCTCGATCTTGTCATACTCAAAGAAGGCTTCGATTTCATTCGGGCGTGCCTTGTCGGTCTGATCTTTCTTGGCGGCAAGGTACATTTTTTGCAAAAATTGAAAATCATCCCCGTCCAGTTGCTTGAGAAGAACTTTTGCGAAATCGCGCGCCGGGCCGCGTTTCTTCACTTCGCCCTTGTCCGCCACTTTTTTTCTTACAACATCAATAGGCACGATCCGGTCAGGCAGCCGCCGGCCAGCCTCCCGGTCAACCACCACGGGAGTAAGGGTCATATCAACGATACCGCAGCTGCAGACCGGATTGGCACAGACATGTAAGCTGACGTCATATGCCGTCTCCATGCCGTTTTCCTGCAGCATCACCCTGGATCTTCCTTCATTTTCCATCAAATGCAGAATCATACGCCCACCATTTTAAAAATCCGTATCAGCTCTTTACTTCCGGTTCCCGTTGGCCACTGCTTCTTAACCAGCGCGTCACCTTTCCTCATGCCAGATTCCGGCCTTCACGAGTCGTTGGACAAGAGCCTTGCGCCGCAAATGGTCGACCATGAATGCGCGCAACTCCTGGCGAAAGGCCATCCGACTCGCATGAATGGAATACGCCTCGGAAAGGTTAACAAGGGCCTGGCAGGCCTCATCATAGGCCAGACCCGACCCCCGCTCGATTTTTTGCCGAACCGCCTTCCACGCCTTGGGGAAATCCTTGGACAGCGCCGCAAGGTATGCATCGCGTTCCTGGCTGCGCTTCTTTTCTACTGTTTCCTTCCGGCGTATTTCCTGTTCAAGTCGTCTTTTCGCCGCTGCTTCAGCATTCTTCCAGAGTTCTTCCACCGTACGCCGGGGCGTTTCGGCCTTGTCACCCTGCACGCCGCGCCGCCATGCGAAAAAACGGTTCCTGAGCGTCCGCTCGGCTTTAAGAGACTGGCCCGCCAGAACCTGTTTCAGGAATGCAAGCGCCTCATCGTGCGGCAGCTCGTCAAGCCAGTCATCCATCTCCTTCTGCCGAGGGCCTTTGGCCTGCAGGACAGGGCTGCCAATCCCGGCGCCCGCCAAAAGATCCTCATCCACCTCCAGAAATTCCGCAAGAGCCTGCTGCGCCGTGGTCAGGTTTCCCAGACCTTCCACAGCCAAAGGTTCCAGGTCGTCGTCATCAATCATCTGTCTGGTCACGGCCGCAAGCCAGCCGATATAGAGGCTCCTGGCATCCCCGCGCAGTAACTCATCCCGCACTGGGGCAAGGCGCGCCATCCAGCCCCGGCCGTCCTCCATGCCGAAACGGCCGTAATCCTCGGATTCGTCCAGTCTCCAGGTGATCAGCCAATGTGTTTCCGTGGCCTCGAAGTCAAGAACGCCGTCAACCATCACTTCCTCGATAATTTTGTTCGGCATTGCCTCGATCGGCAGGCGCACCATAAAAATGGCTGTCATCCAATTGGCCACATAGACATGTGCATCGAAAAAGCGCCTCATGAGATCGTCGGGATTTCCCTTGAAATTGCCCCACTGGTATTCGTTAGTGAAACTTACGGTAGTGATGTGGGCGCGGGTGGAAAGCCCGCGGAGGGCCGACATCTCCTCCGTCGTCAAGGGTCTGTCTATGGCGAGAAACTCGTAATACTGGTATTCACTCATAATGTTTGCCCTTTGTGGCAAAAATCGCTTTGGTCATGGCTTGGTTTCAAGCCCATTTCATTCGTTCTGTCATGAAGATTATGTTTCATTCCCTGTTTCTTGCCCCGATCACCATCTCGTGCAGATAAAACCCTTTTCATTGGTTATTCTTGTTGATATAGGGCCAGTGGTTTTTTTTTGAGTTTATTATCCCATGTACAGAATCAGGCGCTCTGATTGCCATAGAAAATACGAATGGTTCTGTCAATCTGTTTATGAATCTTGTCTGGCTGAAAACAGGACCTGTTTCTTCGTTTCTTCAGACACGCCGTTTCTTCTTTTTTCGGTCGGTGACCGGGTTTCTTTGCATTGGCCCAGCAGCAAGATGTGGCCAATGATGAAGCAGTGGCAGCCCCTTCCGCACCAGAACCAGCCCGACAGGACACTACGGAGAAAGCAGCCGCGGCCTGGCAGGCCCATGCGGATATTTTTGGGGAAAGTGGCGGTGCCGGACAGGGAAAGGATGCTCCCGAAGTCCCGAAACTGCTGGATATCTCAGCCTGGTTTAATGCCGCCAGCTTTCTGGATGAGCTGAAACCATTCATCAACAAGATGTTCGGACGCAGATTCCTGGCCTTCTCCATGCCGGACGGCATTGTCTATTTTCAGGTCAAGGTACTTGAGGAAGTGGCCAGAAAGCAGGCGGAGCGGACAGGATGCATGGCAATCGCCACCATGGCCCAGAATGACCCGACCATGCGGCAGGTGCTGTTCACCATCGTCCATCACTTGAGAGGTGAACATGACGTGATCACCAGGGTCCTGATCAAGGACAATTTCTTTGGCGGTTATTTTACCGTCACCAAAAAAATCGGCAAGAACGGGGTTGCAGATATGGCAAGTGAACCCTCACAAAAAATGCCTGTTCAAATGGGTCCACAATCTCGTTTGCCGTAGCCAGAATCTGCCGAAAGCATTCGTCGATACGTTGCGGCACTTCCGTAACTAAACAACCACCAGCTAATGCTGGTGGGTTTGAGTCACGGACTCCAGGGGGGGTTGGGAGGGGGATGGGTTACAAATGCCGAGAGACCAATTCAACCCCATCCCCACCCCTGCCCTCCCCTTGAAAGGGAGGGAGTTACCCATGCCGCTCCATGCGCCATGGGAAATATCTAACACAGCTTCGCAGCTGAAGCTGACCGGCTGAAGCCGGTGTTCCAGGGCCTCGTTCAGATTGACCAGGGCTGCCCTCCCCTTGGGGGGGGAGGGAGTTACCCATGCCGTTCCTTGCGCCATGGGAAATATCTAACACCCTTCGCGGCTGAAGCTGACCGGCTGAAGCCGGTGGTATAAACCTTGCGATGGAAAAATTATCAGGGACCAGAAAAGAGAAAAAGGCTTAACCCCCTATATTTACGGGGGAAAGCCTTTTATTTCCGGGCGCGTGATCAGTCAACATCGCTCTCAATTCCTCACCCTGCACACTTTCTTTTTCCGAAAGGAGTTGCGCCAGTTTATCCAGGACAACCCTTCGCTCCGTGAGGATTTTTCGCACCCGCTGGTGGGCTTCATCAACGAACCGCGCGATCTCTTTGTCGATTTGCGCGGCTTTTTCTTCGCTGTAGGTTTTACCGGCAGCAAAACCCTCCGGGGCGAACATCGGCTGACGGGCACGCTCGTAGGTCACCAGTCCCAGACGATCACTCATGCCGTATTCCGTGACCATGGACCGGGCAATGTCGGTTGCCCGTTGCAGGTCGTTTTGGGCCCCGGTGGAGATTTCATCGAAAACCAGCTCCTCCGCCACCCGGC